>NZ_JAELTR010000003.1:0-163239 GCF_016428945.1 Chromobacterium sp. ASV23 | reverse complement strand
GTGTAAAGCATGCCGCCAGCGTTCAATCTGAGCCAGGATCAAACTCTTCAGTTCAATCTCATAGCAAATTTTCTGGCACGCAAGTTCAAAGAAATAACTGGTATTTCCTATCTCTTGCAGTGCAAGTGTTTGGCTTTCGCCAAGCACTTACACCTATCGGTTATTCGTTCTGTTAAAGAGCAGTGCCTTCGCTGCGACCGCTGCCGGAACCTGTTTCGTTCGGCTTGTTTCGTTCGCTGCGTCAGCTGAGGAGGCGAACTATACGCCCGGGCCTCACCCTCGTCAACACCTTTTGCGAGAAAAAGTGAGCAACGGCGGACCTACCAGCCCGAAAGTACACGCAAGCAACTGACGGAAAAGACGATATGAAAACAGACTTTTTGCAGCACATCCAGGCAGCACTGCCGAAACCGCCCACACGCCATGAAAAACGGGCCGGCATTGCCGCCGGCCCGCGCATCTTTCACCATCGATTCGATGCTTATATATGATCCAGCAATTGCAAGGGATGATCGATATCGACATCCGCCCCCCACTGCTCCGGCCTATCCTCATCCGAAATGTAGCCCCAACCAGCCAACACCGTCCTCATGCCAGCGGAACGGCCAGCGACGATATCGCGCTCGGCGTCGCCTACATATATACAGTGCTCGGGCGCGATGCCGATTCGCTCCGCCGCGTGCAACATCGGCCTCGGATCCGGCTTGGCCACGCCCACCGTATCGCCACTGACCGTCACCGCCGGCACGCTGGCAAACGGCAGCGATGGGACCAATCTATCAGTGAAGCGCATCGGCTTGTTGGTAATAATGCCCCACACCATCCCTCGGTGCCCCAACTCCGCTATCAGGGCATTGATGCCATCGAACAAACAGGTCTGGTCGGCAAAGCTGGCCTCATAATGATCCAGAAAACGCAGGCGCAATGCCTCCAGTCGTTCCGCATCAATGCCCTGACCGAAACCCAGCCTCACCAATCCGCGGGCACCATGGCTAGCAATCGGCCGGATGGCTTCGTAAGGCTGCAGCGGCATGCCCTCTTCCGCCAGCAAACGGTTCAACGCCGCGCCCAGGTCACGCGCGGTATCGGCCAGCGTGCCGTCCAGATCGAATAACACTGCCTTGATCATGATCTCAACTTCAATATCGATATATTAAGGTGGTATTGCAACATCAACGAATGGTCTTGCCAAGAAACAGCCGGTACGCCGGATTATCGGTTTCTTCGATATAAGGATATCCCAGCGTATCAAGGAACTGCTGGAAGGCAGCAGCATCGCCCGATGGCACCTGAACGCCCACCAACACGCGGCCATAGTCGGCGCCGTGATTGCGGTAGTGGAACAGGCTGATATTCCAATCGATGCGCATGGACTCCAAAAAGCGCATCAAGGCGCCTGGCCTGTCCGGAAACTCGAAGCGCAGCACGCGCTCATCCTTCAACTGCGGAGCATGCCCCCCCACCAAGTGGCGGATATGCAGCTTGGCCAGTTCGTTGTCCGTCAAGTCGATGCCCTCCAGCTCCTCAGCGCGCAAGTCGCTCAGCAACCTCTCCACATCCTCTCGACCGGCGATCTGCACTCCGACAAACACATGCGCCACGCTGGGGTCGGCAAAGCGGTAGTTGAATTCGGTGATGTTGCGGCCACCAATCACCGAACAGAAGCGCTTGAAGCTGCCCGGCTTTTCCGGAATGGTGACGGCGATGATGGCCTCGCGCCGCTCGCCCAGCTCGGAGCGCTCCGACACATGGCGCAGCCGGTCGAAATTCATATTGGCGCCGCAGGCGATCGCCACCAACGATTGGTCGCGACAGCCCTCGCGCTCGACATAGGCCTTGGCGCCCGCCACCGCCAGCGCGCCGGCCGGTTCCACGATGGAACGGGTGTCCTCGAAGATATCCTTGATCGCCGCGCAGATGGCGTCGGAATCGACAAGGATGATCTCATCCAGCAGCTCGCGGCAAATGCGGAAGGTTTCCTCGCCTACCAACTTGACCGCCACGCCGTCAGCAAACAGGCCGACATCTTTCAGCTCGACGCGCTCGCCCTTCTCTATCGACTGGCGCATCGCATCGGAATCCACCGGCTGCACGCCGATGATCTTCACCTCCGGCTTCAGCCGCTTGATGAAGCTGGCCACGCCGGCCGCCAGACCGCCGCCGCCGATGGCGACGAATACCGCGTGCAGATCGTCCGGATGCTGACGCAGGATTTCCATGCCCACCGTGCCCTGGCCGGCAATCACGTCCGGATCGTCAAACGGCGGAATATAAGTGCGGCCGCTTTCCTCTGCCAGCTTTACGGCATGCAGATAAGCCTCATTGAAGGAATCGCCGGACAATACCACCTGGCCGCCACGCTGCCTGACCGCATCTATCTTGATCTGCGGCGTGGTCACCGGCATCACGATCACCGCCTCGCAGCCCAGCTTGCTGGCAGACAGCGCCACGCCCTGGGCGTGATTGCCCGCGCTGGCGGTAATCACGCCGCGCGCGCGCTGCTCGGGCGTCAATTTGGCCATCTTGTTGTAAGCGCCGCGCAGCTTGAAGGAGAACACCGGTTGCAGGTCCTCGCGCTTGAGCAGAATACGGTTGCCGTAACGGCGGGACAAATTGGGCGCGAGCTCCAACGGCGTCTCCACCGCCACGTCGTAAACCCGTGAAGTCAGAATGCGTTCCAGATAATCATGCTTGTCGCTCATGGTGATGCCTTGGTCCCTGGTAGTTTCTTGTATTTGAACTGCCAGAGTATCAGGAACTCCAAATCTGCGGGAGGCCGGCCGCGCATTCTTTGCTGCATTGCAAAACCCCGGAATGTCGGACAGCCTTTTTCGGGCTGCGGCCCTCGCTGCAGCGTGTATAATCACCGGCTACTGTTTGTGACCCCTTGCAAGCCCACTCCAACATGAAAACAATCACTTCTGCCCTGGTGGCTGCCGCTTTGGCGCTGCCGTCTTTTGGTTTTGCCAGCACCGCTTTTGTGCCGCCCGCGCCGGAAATCGCCGGCAAAGCCTATTACTTGATCGACTACAACAGCCAGCAGGTTCTGGCGGCCCGCGATCCCGATTCCCGCATCGAGCCGGCCTCGCTAACCAAGCTGATGACGGCCTACCTGACCTTCAAGGCGCTGAAAGAAAAGCGCCTGACGCTGGAACAGACGCTGACGGTTTCGCAGCGCGGCTGGAAGACCGAAGGCTCCCGCATGTTCCTGGACCCGAAAGTCCCGGCCAAGGTGGAAGACCTGATCAAGGGCATGATCGTGCAATCCGGCAACGACGCCTGCGTGACGCTAGCCGAAGCCATCGCCGGCAGCGAGGACGTATTCGCCCAAGTGATGACGCAACAGGCTCAGAAGCTGGGCATGAAGAACACCCAGTTCAAGAACGCCACCGGCCTGCCGCACGAAGGCCACTACACCACGGTGCACGACCTGGGCATCCTGGCCGCGTCATTGATCCGCGACTTCCCCGAGTACTACCCGATCTACTCGATGAAGTCCTTCACGTATAACAACATCCAGCAGCCCAATCGCAACCTGCTGCTGTACCGCGACCCGAACGTAGACGGCATGAAAACCGGCTACACCGACACTGCCGGTTACAATATGGTGACCTCCAGCCACCGCGATGGCCGCCGCGTGATTTCCGTGGTGGTCGGCACGGCCAGCCCGGAGGCGCGCGCGGTGGAAAGCTCCAAGCTGCTGAACTACGGCTTGCAATTCTTCGACACGCCCAAACTTTATGCAGCAAATGCCCGCGTATCCGATGTTTCCGTGTACAAGGGCGACGCCAAGGTGGTGCCGGTAGGCTTCGCCAGCGACGTCTACGCCACCGTCGCCAAGGGCCAGGCCGCCAAGCTGAAAGCCGATATGACCACGACGCAGCCGCTGATCGCGCCGATCAAGGCCGGCCAGGTGGTGGGCAAGCTGGTGGTTTCCCTCGATGGAAAACCACTGCTGGAACGTCCGGTGGTAGCATTGAAGGCGGTAGACGAAGGCAACTTCTTCAGCCGCCTGTGGGACAGCCTGAAGCTTCTGCTAGGCTGGAAGTAAAAGCAGCGCCGTAGTTTGCAGCGCCGCGGCCTGTCCGCGGCCTGCTGTTTTGCAATTCAAGAGTAGCCAGACATGTCCGACGAAAAACAGGAATTGATGGAATTCCCCTGCCGCTTCCCTTTGAAGATCATGGGCGAGCGGCATGAGGCATTCGTTTCCACCATCACCGAAGTGGTACGCATCCACGCCCCGGATCTCGCAGAGATCGACGTGGTGCTGCGCGAAAGCTCGGGCGGACGCTTCTATGCGCTGACCGTCACCATCACCGCCACTTCGCGCCAGCAGTTGGACAATATTTATCTGTCTCTGACCGGCCACCCGATGGTCAAAATGGTCCTCTAAAACGCCGGGAGTTCAGGTGCCACGCATCATCAAACATCTGGGCCGGGTCGATTACGAACCGACCTGGCGCGCCATGCAGGCCTTCACCAACCAGCGCGACGAGCACACCGCCGACGAGCTGTGGGTGGTGGAACACCCGCCGGTATTCACCCAAGGCCTGGCCGGCAAGCCGGAACATCTGCTGCAGCAGAACGACATCCCGGTGGTGCAGACCGACCGCGGCGGCCAGATCACCTACCACGGCCCAGGCCAGCTGGTGGTCTATCTGCTGATCGATTTCAAGCGCATGCATATCGGCGTGCGCGACTTGGTGCGCCACATCGAGCAAGCCGTCATCGACATGCTGGCCGAACAAGGCATCGCCGCCAATGGCGATGTGGATGCCCCGGGCGTCTACGTCGATGGCGCCAAAATCGCCTCGCTCGGCCTGCGCATCAAGAACGGCGCCGTCTACCACGGACTAAGCCTGAACGTGGACATGGACCTGACTCCGTTTAGCTGGATCAATCCTTGCGGCTACGCCAACCTCAAGGTAACCCAAATGAAGAATCTGGGCGTCAATCTCACGGTTGCCGAAGTAGCCGACAAGCTGCTGCCGCACCTGGAACGCCACCTGAGCATAAGCAAGGAGACCGCATGAAGCCGGACAACCAGGCTGGGGTGAAGCACAAGGGCGCGGCCAAGACCGCCCGCATCCCGATCAAGATCGTGCCGCTGGAAGAAAAGCTGAAAAAGCCAGAATGGATCCGCGCCAAGCTGCCCAACGGCCAGCGCTTCCACGAAATCAAGCAAATCCTGCGCGAGCAAAAGCTGCACACCGTCTGCGAAGAAGCCACCTGCCCCAATATCGGCGAATGCTTCAGCAAGGGCACGGCCACCTTCATGATCATGGGCGACATTTGCACTCGCCGCTGCCCGTTCTGTGACGTCGGCCACGGCCGCCCGAACCCGCTGGACCCCAACGAGCCCAAACACCTGGCCGAGAGCGTGGCGGCGATGCGCTTGAAGTACGTGGTGGTCACCTCGGTGGACCGCGACGATCTGCGCGATGGCGGCGCCCAACATTTCGCCGACTGCATCAACGCCGTGCGCGAACTGTCGCCGAACACCCAGATCGAAACCCTGGTGCCCGATTTCCGCGGCCGCCTGGACATCGCCATCGACATTCTGACCGCGCACGCTCCGGATGTGATGAACCACAACCTGGAAACCGTGCCGCGCCTGTACAAACAAGCCCGCCCGGGCGCCGATTACGCGCATTCGCTGCAGCTGTTGAAAGACTACAAGGCGAAGAACCCTAATGTCCGGACCAAGTCCGGCCTGATGGTGGGTCTGGGCGAAACCGACGAGGAAATCCTCGAAGTCATGCGCGACCTGCGCGCCCACAACGTGGACATGCTAACCATAGGCCAGTACCTGCAGCCGTCTGACGGCCACCTGCCGGTGCTGCGCTATGTCCACCCGGACACCTTCAAGATGTTCGAGGAAAAAGCCTACGAAATGGGCTTTGTCCATGCCGCAGTCGGCGCCATGGTGCGCTCTAGCTACCACGCAGATGTTCAGGCGCATGAGGCTGGCGTGTAAGCGACTTTAAAAGTCCCATACGCAGCGCAGGCAAAGGGGCGTCCCATGGACGCCCCTTTCTGTTGCCGCCCTTGCGCGCAATTCCCAAGCCCAGCCTGGAAAAGCGATCTCTAATCTCCCGGACCATCCAGAAACGCGCTTGCTTAGCCATGGCCGCGCCAAGCGGCCATGAAATCTCTCCCCCACATAACAGCATGCCAAATGATTTAAGTCGGCGAATGTTTTGCCCCGACTGCCGAATTGCCAACATTATCCCGATATAAATACAGTTTTATTTGATAAAACGGCAAAACCGGTTTATAGTGGCATTGTTATTAATTTTGCAAAGGCAAACCGTGGACAACGACGGTTCTAGTCGATCTTCGATCGCAGTAAGCCTTGCAGGATAAACAGCAGACCGAACTCTCTTCTCTCTGCCGCATCCTGCAAGACAGGATGTGGTGTCTCAAGTCGATTCCCATCGACAGCAGCATACCGACCAAGATTCGCAGTACGCAGTCCGGATGGCGAGCATGTCATGCAAGCCCATGCCGCGCCTGTTTGTTTGGTCGCGCCTGACACCCCCATCGATAGATCCAGCACCCGTATTGATTGTTTGCGCAGCTTTCGTTTCGCACAGGAGGTTCCCATGCCAGAAGAACCAGAACCGCGAGCGGATGCGACGCATCTCTGCATGGCCGGCTGATTCCCTCAACCTGGGAATAGCCTGATTGCAATTGCGCCATATACGCTCGCTTAGATATTGGACAATCATTCCCTTATTTCGGTTATTTAAATCGAAAGGGACGGCTATTACCTGTTGAATAATAATGGGGGATTCAACTTGCAAACCCTGAAATTCTTCCACCTGCTGAAATTCTTTAATCGCAACCAAGCTGTAGACTGCGCGGAATTCCGCCTGAACATTGTTTGCGAAAATAGCGTGATTACCGCGCTGCGCAAGCGCCTGTTCTGGGAAATGCACGATCTGGGACTGCGCGCCTCGCAAGTCACCATCGGCCCCGACAGCCAGGACAACCAATGCAAGCTGTCCGTCATCCTGAGCTGCCCGCTGATCCGCCGCCAGGACCTGGACGATATGGCGCTGCGCCTGAGCCAACTGCCGGAAATCCGCCGCGTGCACTGGGGTCGTCGACTGACCAGCACCCCCGCTCAGCATCGCTCGCTGTTCCCGGCCAATCGCGCCAAAGCAGCCTAAGCCCATAACCGGAAGGCGGCAGATAACCGCCTTCTATTGACTGACCCAAGCCACCCAAACCCAACCATGCCAGAAGAACCCGGACCGCAACCCCTGACGATCCGCTAAGGCACTGTTCCCCTCCTCGTAAGCGTCGGGACATGCCGCAAGCGGCCATGCACCGACACGCCCATTCCGTCGCCGCCCTTGCCGGCAGCGCGGCCTGGCTGTTGCCACGCGAACCCCGCCGGCACATTGCCGGCACGTTCCTACGCAGGAGCTTTCGATGCAAAACCTGTTCACCAGCCCACGCCAGCAACAGATCTATCAGCTGTCCATCCTGTGCCCCTCGATGTCGCTGGGCGTTGCCCGACGCGAAATCCGCAGCCAGGCGCAAAAGCATGGTTTGCGCATCCAGCAATGGCTGGAACAGCCGCAACCGGCCAGCCAGGGCGCCAGCCATACATTGGCGCCCTGGCTGATCAGCGCGGACTTTCGCTGCGGTTCGGAAACCTGCATGCATTTCCTGCAGAGCATCGCGCAAAGGCTGGCGACGCTGCCGCTGACCCGCGTCAAGCTTGATTGCCTGTCGGCGTCCACACCCGCCATGGGACGGTACGCCAACCGTTAAACCATACTAATCAACCCAGGCCCGGCGCAGGCGCCGGGCCGCATCGTCCATGCAGGAGCAAGCATGCCATAGATTCAACGCACCTTGAATGAGATGCCATCCGCTGGGGAGTTCGCATAGAGCTCCCCAGCGGGCGGCAATGTTCTCTCGCTTTCTCAGCCTGCTCACGATCCCTTCCCATGCATGCCGCCCAAGCAAATCGGCGGCGCGGAAATATCTTGAACCGGCTCAAAAGCTGACACATTGTCGGCGCCGATGCCTCGCGGCAGGGATGGTCACGCCCACGGCGCCTGGAGATTTGCCATGACCAAACAAACGCATCCTCACCACAAGAACCGCGGCTTCATCGCCACCCCGGGCAAGAACCGCGACAAAGAAACCTTCCGGCTGGCCAGCGAGGCTCAATTGCCGGCAGACGAAACCTTCAAGCGCCTGCGCAGCCACCCGGAAGGACTGACCGCCGCCGAGGCCGCGCAACGGCTGCACCAGTTCGGCCCCAACGAAGTGGCCCACGACAAGCCGCCCCATGCGCTGATCCAACTGCTGCTCGCCTTCAAGAATCCGTTTGTGGCGGTACTGATCGTACTGGCCGGCATCAGCTATGTGATGGATATCGCGATGGCGCCGCCTGATGATCAGGATTGGACCAAAGTCATCATCCTGGCCAGCATGATAGGCATCAGCGGCCTGCTGCGTTTCTGGCAGGAATTCCGCTCCGCCAAGGCCGCGGAAAATCTGAAGTCCCTGGTGCGCAATACCGCCACCGTGCAGCGCCGCCCCACCTCGCAAACCTCGCCGCTGCGCATGGAAGTGCCGATGAGCGAATTGGTGGTCGGCGACGTCGTCCATCTGCAAGCCGGCGACATGATTCCGGCCGACATCCGCTTGCTGGAGTCGCGCGATCTGTTCATCAGCCAGGCCGTGCTGACCGGCGAGGCCTTGCCGGTTGAGAAGTACGACACGCTGGGCGCCGTGGCCGCCAAGTCCGCAGCAGACCAAGCCAATGGCGACGCCAGCCTGCTTGACCTGCCCAACGGCTGCTTCATGGGCACCAATGTGGTGTCCGGCACCGCCCGCGCCGTGGTGGTGGCCACCGGCTCCGACACCTACTTCGGCTCGCTGGCGCGCAATGTGGTCAGCCACAAGCGCATCGAAACCAGCTTCGACAAGGGCGTCAACAGCGTGTCCTGGCTGCTGATCCGCTTCATGCTGGTGATGGTGCCGATTGTCTTCATGATCAACGGCATCACCAAGGGCGACTGGATGTCCGCCCTCACCTTCGCCCTGGCGGTGGCTGTGGGCCTGACGCCGGAAATGCTGCCGATGATCGTCTCGGCCAACCTGGCCAAGGGCGCGGTGGCGATGGCGCGGCGCAAGGTGGTGGTGAAGCGGCTGAACTCGGTGCAGAACTTCGGCGCCATGGACGTGCTGTGTACCGACAAGACCGGCACGCTGACCCAGGACAAGATCATCCTGGAGCATCATTACGACATCCATGGCCGCAAGGATGAAACCACGCTGCAGCTGGCTTGGCTCAACAGCTTCCATCAGAGCGGCATGAAAAACCTGATGGACATCGCCATCGTCGAGCATGCCGACGCCATCGGCGAACGCATCAAGCTGCATGATTACACCAAGATCGATGAACTGCCGTTCGACTTCGAGCGCCGCCGGCTGTCGGTCATCGTCCAGGATAGCCATGGCCAGCAGCTGATGGTGTCCAAAGGCGCGGTGGAGGAAATGCTGGCCGTTTCCAGCTATGTGCAGGATGGCGAGTCCATCCGCGCGCTGTGCGCCGAGGAGCGCGCCCGCCTGCTGAGCCGGAGCCAGGAATTCAACGCAGAAGGCTATCGCGTGCTGCTGGTGGCTACCCGTCACATCCCGACTGACGCCCGCAAGGCGGCCTACCAGACGGCAGACGAACAAGGCCTGGTGGTTCGCGGCTTCCTGACCTTCCTCGACCCGCCCAAGGACTCGGCCGCCCCGGCCATCCTGGCGCTGAAGGAATACGGCGTCACCGTCAAGGTGCTGACCGGCGACAATCCCATCGTCACCGCCAAGGTATGCCGCGATGTCGGCCTGAACCCCGGCAAACCGCTGCTGGGCCAGGAAATCGAGGTCATGGACGACGTGGCGCTGTGTGCCGCCGTCAAGCACACCACCATCTTCGCCAAGCTGACGCCGCTGCAAAAATCCCGCGTGGTGAAGGCACTGCAGGCCAACGGCCATACCGTGGGCTTCCTCGGCGACGGCATCAACGACGCCCCGGCGCTGCGCGACGCCGACGTCGGCATCTCAGTGGACAGCGGCGCGGACATCGCCAAGGAAACCGCCGACATCATCCTGCTGGAAAAGAGCTTGATGGTGCTGGAAGAAGGCGTGATTACCGGCCGCGAGACCTTCGGCAACATTCTGAAGTACCTGAACATGACCGCCAGCTCCAACTTCGGCAATGTGTTCTCGGTGCTGGTGGCCTCGGCCTTTCTGCCATGGGAGCCGATGCTGGCGATGCAGCTTCTGCTGCAGAATCTGGTGTACGACCTGTCGCAGATGTTCCTGCCTTGGGACAAGATGGACCCAGATTTCCTGAAGAAACCGCGCAAGTGGGAAGCCGGCAACATCAAGCGCTTCATGCTGTGGCTGGGGCCTACCTCTTCGGTGTTCGACATCACCACCTACATCCTGTTGTGGACAGTGTTCGGCGCGGGCGCGGCCTACCACCTGCATGGCGGCGACGGCGGCCAGCTGATCATGAACTCCGGCTGGTTCATCGAGGGCCTGGTATCGCAGACGCTGGTGGTGCACATGCTGCGCACCCGCAAGATTCCGTTCCTGCAAAGCACGGCATCCCTGCCGGTGCTGCTGTCCACCAGCGTGGCCATCGCCATCGGCTGCTATTTGCCATACTCGCCGCTGGCAAGCTCCCTGGGCTTCATCCAGCTGGACACCAGCTACTTCTGGTGGCTGCTGCTGACCATGGCGGGCTACCTGGCGCTGACGCAAACGGTGAAAACGCTGTATATCAAGCGCTACGGCCAGTGGTTCTGACGTCCCTCCGTTCCGCGCAATGGGAAAAGCCAGCTGCAAAGCTGGCTTTTTCTCATCCACCCATCTCGCGCTCAGGCCGTCCTGCCCGCCAGGCTGACCGCCTCAAACAGCCGCTCCGCGGTGAGGGGCTTGGTGACCATCGCATCGAAGCCGCTCTGCATAATTTCATCCTGCTCATCCGCCATGGCGTGTGCGGTATAGGCCACCAGCCGCATTCCCCGCATCCGCGAATCCGCGCGGACCTGCCGGCACACTTCGATGCCGCTCATATCGGGCATGCTGATATCCAGCAACACGCAGTCATAGAGCGCGCGTTGAAACATTTCCAGCGCTTGAAAACCGCTTTCTGCCTGCTCCACCAACCATCCTTGCTTCTTCAGGAACATGGCTGCCACTTTGCGATTGATTTCATGATCATCCACCACCAGGATTGTCGGCTGCATGTAAAGGCTCCACTTTTGTCAGCGGCAGGACAACCCGAAACGTCGTCCCTTCGCCTTCTACGGACTCGAAACTGATCTGCCCCCCCAGTAGACGCACCAAGTTGCGCGCCAGCGCGAGTCCCAGGCCCGATCCGCCATGTTGCCGAGTCAAAAACGACGTACCCTGGCGGAATCGTTCGAAAATGTATTGTTGATGTTCCCTGGGGATGCCAGGCCCGCTATCCGACACGTCAAATCGCAGCAGCCCGCCTGATACCATGGCATCCACTTTCACCCAGCCGAACTCGGTGAACTTCAGCGCATTCTGCAAGAGATTATTCAAAATCTGCACAACGCGCGTTTTATCTAAAAGATAGATTTCCGGCTCGCCCTCCGCCATCTCCAGACTCAAGGACAGGGACAGTTTTTTCTGCTCCGCCATCGGACGAAACGCCTCCACCGCGCTCGACATCATCTTGCGCACAGGCACTTCCATCAAGTCCAAGGTCATTCGGCCCGCCTCTATCCGCGCCAGGTCCAGCACGGAATTCACCAGACTCAGCAAGTGCTCGCTGCTGGTGAAAATCAGCTCCGCCGTTTCCCGCTCTTCCGGCTCCCGCAAGGACTGCCTCAGATAATCCGCGCCGCCCAGGATGCCATTCAGCGGCGTTCTCAGTTCATGCGACATGTTTGCCAGGAATTCGGATTTCAGCCGATTGGCAGACTCTGCCTGGATCTGGCTGCGGCGCAGGCGCAGAGCCAGGATCATCAGAACATAGGCCGCGATCACGACAACCAGCGAAGCGACAACGCCTCCGGCAAGGTAAATGGCTCGCCGGTGAGCGTAATCGGCCATGGCATCCTGCTCCGCCACGCCCATGGTCACAACCAGCGGATAACCTGGCACGCCGCGAAAACTGTAGTAGCGCGGGATGCCATCAAGCACGCTCTTGGCAAAATAATGGCCTGAAGACTGCCTGGGCCAGTAATCGAACACCCGGGCATGCTGCATCTTCTGGCCTATCCCACCGCCCCTTCGATCAGACCGCGCCCGCACCACGCCGTCCTCGCCCAGAATCGTGATCACTCCGTATTTGCCGATATCCACGTTTTCATAGAAGTCCGTGAAATAGAACGGATCGACCGACACCACGGCCACGCCGCCAAAGCTCCCATCTGGGCGATTGATGCGCCGGGTGAACTGCAGCGACCACTTGCCGGAAACCTTGCCCAGCACAGGCTTGCTGATGAACAGCTTTCCGTTGTCCCGCTCCTTGTGCACCAGAAAGTGCTCGCGCCGGCTCAAATCAATCGGTTTCGAGGGTATGTTCGACATCTGCAGCCAGCCATCCGGCCGGATGATGGCAAGTTGAACGAATATGTCATGCTGTATGATGCCCTGCTCCACCAAGCGGTTTAAATCCAGCTTGTCCGCTTGTTTTTCGTACTCATACTTCATGAAATTGACAGACTGGTCCACCGCGCGGATAGTGCGCGAAACGTGCTCCTCGAAAGCCCGCACCAGATTATCGCTTTGCCGCAGCATCTCCTGCTGCGCCCGCTGATGTTCCTCGTTGACCTGCACCAGCACGGTCGCCCAAATCGCCGCCAGCAACAGCCCAGCAAACAGCGGCAACACCCAGAACAGGCTCAGCCGCCTCATCCATGCCTCAGGCAGCAGGCTCTCCAGTTTCAGCCTACTTGCACGCCCGCCCGCTTCGGACACCATGGCCATCCCCTTGGACACCCAACTTCATATCATTTATTGATAGAAGATATTCCAAAGAATTACCCAGGCCAGTTTATTGACTGGTCGCCTCGACGAGGGTTTTCTGGATTCCGGCATCCTGCTCAATCAACGCCAGACGCGGCACCACGGTTCCCATCGGCAGCACCGTCCCGGGCGACAATACCGCGTTGGCGCCAATGCGCACATGGCTGCCCAGCAAAGCCCCCAGCTTCTCCACGCCAGGAAGAACCATCCTGCCCTCCACGAGCAGACGGATGGTTTTGTCAGCGCGCTCATTCCAGTGATTGGCCAGTATGGCGCCAGCCTCCAGGTTTACGTCGGCATCCAGCACCGAATCGCCGACAAAATTGAAATGCGCAAGCCGGCTGCCGGGCCCGATGATGGACGTCTTGACCTCGCAGCCGGGGCCGATCGTCACCCCGTCGCACAGAACGACGCCGTCGCGCAGATAAGCATGGGCCGCTACACGGCAACCTGGGCCAATCCAGATCGGCCCCTTCAGGGTCACCCCGCGCTCCAATACCGCGCGGCGGTGAATCATCGTTTCGCCATCGATGATCCACCCCTCCGGCGAAGACCGCAAACGTTGCCGGCGCAAGTTTTCCGGCAAATGCGGCAACCACTGCCAAGGCTCCATAGCGGCATCGATCCATGGCAAAGACTCAACGACGGAAGAAAACAGACGGTGAAATGGCGACATTAGACTCTCCCCCTGGTAAAGGGATGATTTAATCGCGCTCTACCAATGCAAACAAGCGCATAAAACAAAGCCGCCGCACCCTCATGGGTGCGGCGGCTTGTTATTTTCGCCTTGATGTCAGCCCATCGAGACGAGTCCTTCTACCATAAACCGTATTAGAAGGTGTGAATCATGTTCAGGCCCACGCCGCGCAGCTTGTTGCCCGCATTGCTATCGCTGGCATTAGCGAAGATGGCTTGGTCAGCCTTCACTTCGCCGTACTGCAGACCAAAGGTGGTGCGCTTGGACATTTGGTAGTCCACGCCGACCAGGAACTGCTTGTAGCCGGTGTTATCCATGCTCACGCCGTCCTTGTCGTAGTCCTTGGCTTGGGCGTAGGTGATCTTCGGGGTGAAGGCGCCCAGGGTGTAAGCGGCGGTCAGCGCGTATTCCTGCGACTTGTACTTGCTGCCGTCCAGCGCCGGAGCGTTATTGCCCTGCAGGAAGCTCAGCGGAGTGATGGAGCTGTCGCCGCGATCATTGCGGTAGCCGAAAGCCACCAGCAGATTGTTGGCGTTGTAGCCAACTTCCAGACGGTGGCTGTCGTTGGACTGGGTAGTAGTCGCAACATTGGCCGGCGAAGCCATGAACGTCACCGGAGTCTGGTGAATGAACTGGTACTTGCCGAAGAAGCCGCTGTTTTCATAGGACAGGCCCAGGTTGTACAGCTCGCGGGAGCTGCCGCTTACATCTGCGGAGCTACCGAACAGGGCGGTCTTGTCTTCCTTGGTGCCATACAGGAAGGCAGCTTGGAAACCGTTGTAGTTGGCGGTGTCGAAGCGGATGGCGTTCTTCACGCGCTCGTCGTCACGGGTGAAAGCGTTCAGCTGCAGCGCGTTGCTGTTGCTTTCCCACGGGTTCACCACGCTCATATTGGAGTCGCTGAAGGTGGAGATGTTACCCAGGCGCACCTTGCCGTAGCTGGTATCCAGGCCTACGAAGGATTCGCGATTGGCGAAAGTGCCGCTGTTGGAAGCGCCGTACTGGGACGGGTTGCCGTCGATGGCGAAGCCGGTTTCAACCTGCCAGATGGCCTTCAGGCCGCTGCCCAGATCTTCGCTGCCCTTAAAGCCGATACGCGAGCCCAAGTCATCGATATTGGTCTTGTTCATGCCGCCGGCGTCAACGTTTTCCACGCCTGCCTTGAGGGTACCGTAGATGGTAACGTCAGCGAATGCTGCTGCCGGCAGAGTGGCGACGGCCAGAGCGATCAGAGTTTTTTTCATCGTGCACATCCTATTGGATTTGTCTTAGAAAGCGATCACATACTAATTTCCAAAATCAAACAACGCAAGCATGCGCTCTCAAAAAGTAGCAAAAAGGCAACACTGAAGCAAAAATGCAACATTGCAAAATAATTCACAAATGAACAATTTATTTGCAAATACTGTTGCTTAATGAATATTAATAGCTCGTTTAATTTTCATTTACATCCAAATGCATAAAAAAAGGCCCGCAAACGCGGGCCTTATAAAGGATAGACTTGACCGAATCCTCTCGAGTTTGGGGATGACAAACTCTAGCGAACTCAATTTAGATTGTATTTACTCCCAATCAAAACATCAAGCTAATCCATGTTTGCAATTGTCAACCAATGTTAAGCAGGCCGCTGCGCCGGAAAATTCAACTCGGCGCACAAGCCGCCTTGCGGATGATTGAACAACAGGATTTCGCCATCATGCTCGCGCGCAATCGCGCGGGCGATGGCCAGCCCCAAGCCGCTGCCGCCAGTATGCTTGGCTCTCGAATCCTCCAGCCGCACATAAGGCTCGAACACGCGCTCCAGGTCAGCATCGGCAATGCCGGGGCCTCGGTCCCTGACCATGACCTCTACCCTGCCATTCCGCTCGCCCAAACGCACTTCGATCACGCCATCGCCGCCATAGCGCCGGGCATTCTCCAGCAGATTGCCGATGCAGCGGCGCAGGGATTGAGGCCGCGCCAACAATGGCTTGACGGGCGAAGAGGTGTAGTTCACCTGGGCGCCCAGGGCTTCGATATCCTCGATGACGCCTTCCAGCAGCGCATCCAGATTCAGCAGCACGCAACTTTCATTGCCCTGCCCCAAGCGCAGATACGCCAAGGTATCGCCGATCAGCTGGTCCATTTCGATCAAGTCGCGCTCTATCGCCAGCCGCGACGGAGACTCCTGCAGCTGCTCCAGCCGCAAGCGTATGCGGGTGATCGGCAAGCGCAGATCATGTGACACGCCGGCCAGCATCTGGCTGCGCGTTTGCAAATAGCGCTGCAATTCCTTCTGCATCCGATTGAAGGCCCGCGTGGCGTTGATCACCTCCTGGGTGCCGGTTTCCGGCAACGGCGGCTGATCCAGATTGGCCGCCAGGCCCGACGCCGCAGTAGAGAACAAGGCCAAGGGCCGGGTCAGCCGCCTGACCGCCCAGGCCGATACCGCCGCTACGACCAAGGCCACCAACAGCAACCAGGCCGTCACCCGCCATGGCGTTTCTTCCGGCGACACCACCTGCCCGATGCGAAAAGTAGCCACCTCGCCGTCGCGCAGCGTGACTTGCACCGTCGCCATCTGGATTTTCAGCTCTTCCTCGCCCTCCTCCAATCCACTCGGCAAGGCCCTGACCCAGAACTTCTTGTCCGGGGCGAACACATGCTGACCCGGCTCCATGAACGGCGCCAACAAGCCTTCCGGCGCATCGGGCTCGTCTTCGCGGAACGACAGCACCTGCATCTGGTATGGGAAATTCAGATCGGTACGGATCAGATGGCACAGCTTGCTGGCCTCAGGCCAATCCGTCTGCCGGCTATCCAGCCACGGGTGCCCGAGCACCACCTGCACCATAGGCGAAGACAGCGCGCCGGCCAGCTTGGCGCGATTGGAGGCTGGGGTCTCATCCAGCAAATTGATCATGTCCGCCAGATGCTGCGCCACGTATTCGGCGCGCAGCGTGCGCGTCAAGCGCTCGCGATCGGTCAGCACCAGGGCGATGCCGATCACATTGGCCAACAGCACGCTGGTCAGCAAGGTCAGCAGCAGCTGACCGTACAAGGTTCGCGGCAGCCGCCTCATCTCACCGGCACCACCTCACAGGCCAGCATATAGCCGCCGCTGCGGATGGTTTTGATCAGCAAAGGCTCGCGGGCGTCGTCGCCCAGCCGCTTGCGCAAACGGCCTATCATCACGTCGACGGTGCGATCAAACGGTCCGGCTTCCTTGCCGTTCATCGCTTCCATCAATTGGTCGCGCGACATCACGCGCTGCGGATTTTCCGCCAGCGCTTGCATCAGCTTGAACTCTCCGCCGGACAGCGGCGTCACCACGCCTTCGCCATCTACCAGATGCTGAGCGCCCAGCTCCAGACGCCAATCGGCAAACTGCAAGGCGCGCAGCGAGCTGCTGTTGCGCTTCTCATCCACGCGGCGCAGGATGCTGCGCACCCGGGCCAGCAGCTCGCGCGGGTTGAAGGGCTTGGGCAGGTAGTCATCCGCGCCCATCTCCAGGCCGATGATGCGGTCCAGCTCATCGCCGCGCGCGGTCAACATCAGGATGGGCATGCTGGAGCGAGAGCGCAGATCGCGGCACAGGGTCAAACCATCGGTGCCGGGCAGCATCAGGTCCAGTATCAGGATATCGAACGACTGCTCGGCCAGAATGCGATTCATCGCATCCCCATCGCCCACGGCGGCCACCGTCATTCCCTGACCGCTCAGGTAGTCGCTCAGCAGACCGCGCAGATCCGGATCATCATCAACGATAAGCAATCGAGGGGCTTGTGACATCAAGACTATTCCTAAGGTTTTTTGATTATTGAGACCAGCTTGCCGTCGGCAGACCTGTCTGCCGGCGCACAAACGGGCGTCTGCCGAGATAAAATGGCAGACGCCCGTTCCGTTTGAACCATGCTAACGGCAATTGGTTCCTGGCTTTAGCCAATGCTTTGGGTTTGGCGAGTGCGATACAGCGAATAAGCCACGCCGCCGCCCAGCAACCCGACAGTCAACAGCAGCGACAGCGCCGTCGGCAGCTTGAACGCCACCAGGCCGATATCATGCAGATACACCAGCCCCACCTTGACGCCGATCATCACCAGCACCAGCGCCAGCGCATACTTCAGATAGTGGAAGCGATGCACCATCGCCGCCAGCGCGAAATACAGCGCGCGCAGGCCCAGAATCGCGAAGATATTGGAGGTGTAGACCAGGAACGGGTCCTGCGTCACGGCGAAGATGGCCGGTATGCTGTCCACCGCGAACACCAGGTCCGCCGCCTCCACCAGAATCAAGGTCAGCAGCAGCGGCGTCGCCCACCAGCCGGCGGCCAGGCCATGCTTCTCGCCGCGCACCAGGAAAGCGCTGCCTACTAGACTAGGCGTGAACCGGAAACGGGCGCGCAGCCATTTATACAAACGCTGCTCCTCCAGCGGTTTGGACTCCTCGTCGGCATCGCGCAGCATCTTGACGCCGGCAAACAACAGGAAGGCGCCGAACACCAGCAACACCCACTGGAATTGCGCCACCAGCGCCGCGCCGGCGCCTATCATCAGCGCCCGCATCACGATGGCGCCCAGGATGCCCCAGAACAACACGCGATGCTGGTAAGCGCGCGGCACAGCCATGCTGCCGAAGATCAGCGAAATCACGAACACATTATCCAGCGACAGCGACTTCTCCAGCAGATAACCGGTCAGATACTGCACGCCGGCGTCCGCGCCGCGGTACCACCACACCCAGCCGCCAAAGGCCAGACCAATGCCGATGTACATCGCGGACAACTTCAGGCTCTGGCGCACGCCGATCTCACGGCCATCCTTCTGCAAAACGCCCAGATCAAAGGCCAGCAGCGCCAGCACGCCGCCCATGAACATCAGCCACACCCACAAGGGATACCCCAAAGTTGGGGACATCAAAAAATCCATCACGGCTTGCTCCATTCAATCCATCAATGGGCGGACTATCGCCCGCTCTATCACTTGCGGCCTTCCAAGGCGGCGATGCGCTCTTCCAGACTCGGGTGCGTGGCCAGCAAGCCCAGCACGCCGCGCCCGCCGGCGATGCCGGAAGCTGCCATGCTCTGCGGCAGGCCGTCTGCTTCAATGCCGCCCAGGCGACGCAGCGCGTTGGCCATCGGCCGCGGCGAGCCCAGCAGCTCGGCGGCGCCGGCGTCGGCGCGGAATTCGCGCTGGCGCGAGAAGTACATCACCACCAAGGACGCCAGGATGCCGAACACGATCTCGCAGACGATCACCGTCACGAAGTAGCCGATGCCGGTGCCTGCGGCGCTGTTCTCCTCGTCGCGCTTGAGCCAGCTGTCCACCAGATAACCGACCACTCGGGCCAGGAAATAGACGAAGGTATTGACCACGCCCTGGATCAGCGTCAGCGTCACCATGTCGCCGTTGCGGATGTGGGCGATTTCATGCGCCAGCACCGCCTCGACCCCTTCTTCATTCATATTGGCCAGCAAGCCGGTGGACACCGCCACCAGCGAGTTGGATCGGCTGGGGCCAGTGGCGAAGGCATTGGGCTCACCCTCGTACACCGCCACTTCCGGCATCGGCAGGCTGGCGCGGTCGGCCAACTTGCGCACGGTGGCCAGCAACCAGGCTTCGGTCTGGCCGGACGGCTGGGTGATCACCCGCGCCCCGGTGCTCCACTTGGCCATGGTCTTGGACAAGGCCAAAGAAATAAACGCGCCGCCAAAGCCCAATACGGCCGAGAACATCAGCAGCATGCCCAGATTCAAGCCGCCAGCGGTGACGAAGCGGTCCAGGCCCAGCAAGCGCACGCTCACGCTCAACACCAGCATCACCGCGATATTGGTGGCGATCAGCAAAATCACCCGTTTCATTATTTGGTCTCCAAAATGGTTTCATGCAATCCATGGCCATCCAGCAACGATAGCCATGCTGTAGTGTAGGCGATGCAACACATCGAAAAAATCATATAAAATCTGATTGAAACTTCCAATTTTTCGAATAAATGGAAAACCTCAACTACAAGCACCTGCAATATTTCTGGGCGGTTGCCCGCACCGGCAGCGTGACCCGCGCCGCCGAGCAGCTGGATGTCAGCATGCAGACCATCAGCGGCCAGATAGCCAAGCTGGAGCGGCAACTCGGCCGCGCCTTGTTCCGCCAGCAAGGCCGCGGCCTGGAACTGACCGAGGCCGGCCGGCTGGCGCTGAGCTATGCCGATCGGATTTTCATGCTGGGCGCGGAGTTGGAAGAGGCCATGGCCGACGAGCAGCTGGACCAAATACAAAGACTGGCGGCCGGCGTCTCCGACGTCTTGCCCAAACACATCGCCAGCCGCCTGCTTCAGCCCGCGCTGCCGGCCGAATCCGGACAACTCAGGCTCAGTTGCAGCGAAGGCGACTTTGATGAGCTGATAGGCGAACTGGGCCGCCACAAACTGGACTTGGTGCTGGCCGACCGCCCGGTGGCCAGCAGCGAACAGCAGCAATTCCAGTCCTGGCTGCTATTGCGCTGCCCGGTGCAGCTATTGGCCAATCCAGCGCTGCGAGAGCGTTATCAGCCGGGCTTCCCGGCCAGCCTACGGCAGGCGCCGCTGCTAATGCCCAGCCGCGACAATATGCTGCGCCGCCAGTTGGAACATTGGTTCGAATCCCAGGGGCTGCGCCCCAGGGTGGTGGGAGAGTGCGACGATTACGCGCTGATGGAAACCTTCGCCCGCCAGGGCCTGGGCTTATGTCCCGCACCCTTCCTTCCCGACGAAGACAACGGTCCGCCCGGACTGGAAGGCATAGGCGCCCTGGATGGCATCTGGGAGCATTACTATGTCAGCGCCAGCCGCCGCAAATTGCAGCACCCCTCGCTGCTAGCCATTCTGCAAGCCTGGGCATGACCTGCAAATCGACGAACGGCGCCAGCAGCAGGATCGATGGAGGCTGGCGCCATTCAATCCAGATGTAAATTATTGGATAATCAAGCGTAGGGGCTGTTGACGTTTGGTGAGTGGATCGCGTTTGCGCCGATTTGGACCGGAAGCGAGGCGCACAGTCCGACGCATAGTCATTCTATGCAAGGGCTGGGCAACGTGGCTTCCGGCCCAAAGCGGCCAAACCCGCAGGGCCGGGCGCCTTTCGCGCCGACTCTTCGTTGTTCCGCGCTGGCAGAGAATGACTATGCGGCGCGCGAAACGCCTCGATTCGCCGCGAAATGCGCTCCGGCGCGACCGCTCACCAAACGTCAACAGCCCCTAGGGGAAGAATCGACAAAATAAGCCGTCAACGGATCGCCATGCGCCACCAGAATGGTTTCACCTTATTAGAACTGATGATGGTCATCGCCATACTGGCCATCACGCTGGCCTTTGCCGTGCCGGCTTACCAGAGCACCATCGCGGCGGAAAGCATCCAGGCGGAAAGCAATAATCTGTACGGCGACATCCTGTACGCGCGCAATGAAGCCCTGCGCCAAGGCCTGTACGTGCTGGTCTGCCAGTCCACCGACAATCAAACTTGCGATGCGTCCGGCGGCAGCGCCAATTGGGCGGTAGGTTGGATCGTGACGACGGGCACCAGTTGCGCCAACGGCAACGGCGGCACAATTTTACGTACGCAAAAGGCTTTCAGCAGCAAGGATACGGCCAATTACACCAATCTCGCCTCGCCGCCGGTGGCCGGCACCACGCCGTTCTGCTTCAACCGGATGGGTTACGCCGCATCGGCCAATACCGGCAAGGTGGTGATTCGCAGCACCAGCAATACCAGCGCCACGCCATACTGCGTCATCGTTGAGGCCTCAGGCCATCCGCTGAGCCTGCGCGGCGGCCAGACCAGTCCATCGGGAATGACATGCCCATGAATACGTTTGCTTCGTTTCGCCAAAGCGGGATCAGCATGCTGGAAGTGCTGGTGGCGCTGGTGGTGATTTCGCTGGGTCTGCTCGGCATCGCCGGCATGCAAGCGGCGGCCATCAACAATACCAATATCGCCCGCAGCCGCAGCATCGGCGCCATCGCCGCGGAAAGCATGGCCGCGGCGATGCACGCCAATAACGCCTACTGGACCGCCTTGTCGTCAGCAAACAGCAATAGCTGGACCGTCACTGCCAGCGGCGTCACAGGCACACCGTCTCTGACCCAAACCGTAAACTGCTCCGCTTCGGGCAGCAACTGCTCTGCCGCCAACATGGCCGCCTACGACACGACCCAATGGGGCAGCGGCATGCTGGGCACGCTGCCGAGTGGCCAAGGCCAGATCGCCTGCACACCGGCAACGACTACCTCCCCGACTTCCTGCACCATCACGGTTTCCTGGCAGGAGAAGCAGTCCAAGGTCAATGCCGCGACGATGACCGCCCCGGCCACCGCCAGCGCCACCTATCAGATGGTGGTGATCCCATGAGGCGGCCAAGGCAAACCGGCAGCGGCCTGGTGGAAATCATGGTCGCCATCACCATCGGCCTGCTGCTGCTCAGCGTGCTGGTGATGATTTTCACTTCGACCAAGCTGGCGCAAAGCAACCAGAGCGGGCTGACGCAACTGCAGGACAATCAACGCACCGCGATGACGCTGATCAACACCATCGTAGAATCCGCCGGCTACTACCCTAGCCCGCAAACCCAGGCCGCCACCGATGCGCTGCCGGCGTCCGGCGTGTTCGCCGCCGGTCAATCGATCACCGGCACATCAGGCACCGGCGGCGCATCGGACACTCTGACCATACGCTTCGCCACCGCCCCGGGCGACGGCATACTCAACTGCAACGGCACCTCAAACACCGGCAGCAACAACACCATCTACATCAACCAGTTCGCCATCAATAGCAACAACCAGTTGACCTGCGCGCTGAACGGCGGAACAGCCCAGCCCTTGGTGGACGGCGTCAGCAACATGACCGTGCAGTACGGCGTGGACACTAACGGCAACGGGTCGGTCAACCAGTATTTCAGCGCCAGCGCGCTGCCGGCCGGGGCCGCCGTGCGCTCGGTCAAGGTCACGCTGACCATGGTCAACCCTATCGCCAACCAGGTGCAAGTAGCGACTCAGGGTACAAACTCTCTGACCGTATCCTGGGTCATCGGGGTGATGAATCAGCTATGAAACAGCCCTCTAATGCACGCGCAAGACAACATGGCTTCACGCTGATCGCCGCGCTGATGATCCTGATCGTCATCACCATCATAGGTCTGGCCATGATGCGCAGCGTGGGGCTACAGGGACGCATGGCCGGCAACTTCCGCGAAAAAGGCCGCGCCTTCGAAGCCGCCCAGGCTACCGTGGACTATGCAGAATGGTGGCTGAGCCAACCCGGAAACGGCAGCCAGACTCCTATCAATTGCACCAGCGCGCAAACCACGCTGCAACTGTGCAGCAACGCGCTGACGAATCCAACCAATATGCAGTCCTGGACCGGTAGCGGCAACAGCAGCTACGCCTATGCATTACCGATAGGCAATAACACCTTCAATCACTCGCCTCAGCTATACATCCAGTATCTGGGTCTAAACAGCACCAATAACGGCGCGCTATATCAAATCACCGCGCTGGGCTATGGCGGCAACGCCAACGCCATCGTGGTCTTGCAAAGCACCTACACGCTGTACTCCGGCGTCAAAAACCTGGGGAAATGACGATGAAGCACCTCTCGCGCTTTCCTTCACTCCACGCCACGCTCAAGCTGCTGCTCGCCACCCTGTGGCCCATCTGCGCCCACGCCATCGTGGTGGGCGACAACTTCACCGGCACCAGCGCCCAGTTGAGCTGGCAAGTATATGGCGGCGCCTGCATGACAGCCGGCAACGGCAGCGGCTCGATACCGGCCTGCGGCACCAAGGACCCAAGCGGCAACGCCCAGGTGGGCGGCTATAGCGGCAGCATGCCGGATGGCAATGGCTACGGCGCGTTACGGCTGACCAATAGCTCCAACTACCAATCCGGCGCCATCATTTACAACAATCTGTTCCCGTCCACCAGCGGCCTGCAGGCGACATTCACCACCTACAGCTACGGCGGCGATTCCGGCGGCTCGGCCCGAGACGGCGCCGACGGCATGAGCTTCTTCCTGCTCACGGGCATTCCCAACGCCGTCGGTTCATTCGGCGGCAGCCTGGGCTATAGCTGCTCCAATTCAAACCCTCCTTACAACGGCATTCAGGGCGGCTTTCTCGGCTTGGGCATGGACGAATACGGCAACTTCCCCAATTCCGGCGACAATACCTCCAGCGGCCCAGGCGCGACGCCCCAGAACATCTCCTTGCGTGGATCGGGATCAGTCAATGCAACCGCATTGGCTGCGCAATACGGCGGCACGTTCTCTTCCTCAAGTGTCCAATCAATTTGCCAGAATGGCGGGTTTTATCAGAATAGATGGAGCTCAAGTTGGACGAATGTGCAGAACTACCCGTTCATCCCAATTTCTGGCGTCAGCAACGGGGTCTACCAACTCCCCAGCAACAAGCCCATGGCCATCGAATCCACCACCTCGCGCAGCAAGGCGGTGCCCATCACTTACAAGCTGATTATCACGCCGAACAATCTGCTGAGCTTGTCCTACAGCTACAACAACGGCTCGTACACTAATGTTATTTCCAACTTCGACATCAATACCAGCGGCACCAGCGGCGCGTTGCCGACCAACCTGACCTTCGGTTTCGCCGGTTCCACCGGCGCCAGTCGCAACGTGCATGAGATCGCCTGCTTCCAGGTGCAGCCGTTTACCCAGTCGGCCAGCTCCAGCGGCCTGAACATCCAGCCGACCACCAAAATCAGCGCTGGCACCCAGCAATATGCAGCCTTCTACCACCCGGACAACTCCTGGGGCGAACTCGCTGCCTACCCCCTGCTGGTGAACACCAACAATGGCCAAGTCACCGTCTCCACCACGCCTAATTGGGACTCTTCCTGCGTCTTGACCGGCGGCACATGCAGCGCCACCGGCGTCAGCAATATGACGGCGCAAGGCAGCGGCAGCCGCGCCATTCTTAGCTGGAGCGGGAGCCAGGGCATCCCTTTCGAATGGGCAAACCTCTCCAACAGCCAGCAGAATACGCTGAACAGCGATGGCAATGGCCAGACTCGCCTGGCCTATCTGCGCGGCGACCGCAGCAATGAAATCAACACGCTGGCGGTAGGCCTGTTCCGCGATCGCACCAGCGTGCTGGGCGATATCGTCAACAGCAGCCCGGTGTGGGTGGGCGCGCCGCAAAACAAATATCAGAATGTCTGGACCGACAATCTCTACCCCAGCGCAAAAATGCAAGAGAACGGCAGCGGCGCCCAGACCTACGGCAGCTATCAGAGCAGCAACGCTACCCGCGCCAACATCGTCTACAGCGGCAGCAACGATGGCATGCTGCATGGCTTCCGCAGCGGAGCCTATGATGTAAACGGCAACTTCAACACGACCCCCACCCCCAACGACGGCCAGGAAGTGATCGCGTACGTGCCATCCGTAACGCTGGCCAACACGCTGCAATTCAGCAACCCCACCTACGCTCACCAGTATTTCGTCGATGCCACACCGGTGGCGGATGACCTGTATTTCAACAACAGCTGGCACACTTGGCTGATGGGCGGCCTGGGTGCCGGGGGCCAGGCGCTCTACCTGCTGGACATCACCAACCCGTCCAATTTTTCCGAAAGCAACGCGTCCAGCCTGGTCATCAGCGAGATCAGCAACGCCACTATCAGTTGCGTGAACAACAGCAATTGCGGCAGCGATCTCGGTTACACCTATGGCACGCCGGTCATCACTCGCTTTCACAACGGCCAATGGGGCGCGATTTTCGGCAATGGCTACGCCAGCAGCAACGGCCACGCAGTGCTGTTCATCATGCTGGTCAACAGCAGCGGCAGCCGCAGCTTCTACGAACTGGATACCGGCAGCGGCCCCAGCAACGACCCATCCGGCGGCGGCAATAAGAATGGGATCTACTACGCCACCGCAGTGGATCTGGACGGCGACAACATCACCGACTACATCTATGCCGGCGATCTGTTCGGCAACGTCTGGCGCTTCGATGTCACCAGCAACAGCCCATCTAACTGGATCGTCTCCCAATACGGCACCGGCAAGGCCGCGCCGCTGTTCACGACGCAACACACCAATTGCACCGGCGTCAAAGGCGCCTGCACGCCCAGCTTGCAGCCCATCACCAGCAAGTTGCTGGTCACCGCCATCCCCACCGGCAACAGCAGCCCGCGCGTTCTGGTCAGCTTTGGCACCGGGCAGAAAATCCCGTTCACCTCCTCCTCGCCCGACATCTACGCCAGCGGCACGCAAAGTCTTTACGGGGTGTGGGACTGGGACATGACTGGCTGGAATTCGCTGGTTGGCAGCTCCGCCTACTACGCTACGACCGTTTCTGGCGGTCAGACGCTAGGCTATGGCAACCTGACCGCCCAAACCGTCACCGGCTCCTTCAATTCGACCTTATCCAGCGTGCAGGGCTACCGCTCACTGTCGAACAATACTGTGTGCTGGCAGGGCAACAGCGCCTGCACGCCCAGTACCAGCAATACCAGCTATGGCTGGTATCTGAACCTGCCGGGCAGCGGCGAGCAAGTGGTCTATAACCCGGTCTTCACCGCCGGCACCCTCAGTGTCAACACCACCATCCCGCCCAATAACAACCCAGCCACCTGCACCGTCAACTCCGCCAGTACCTTCTTGATGACACCGAACATCACCACCGGCGGCGCCACCCAGACATCGTTTTACGCCAACGACCAAGGCACCTTCGGCGGCATCAACGGCAGCGTGATCAACGGCATAGCCGTGAATATGGCCGGCAGCCCCAGTCTCATCAACTACCAGAACCGGCTCTATGCTACCGGCAGCAGCATCACCGGTGGACCGGTAACCAATCCACCCCAGGTCAACCCAGCGGCCTTCAATCTGCACACCCGGCTGAACTGGATAGAATTGCGCTGAAACGGCACAAGGAAACACATCGTATGCGGCACCCGCAAAAACACAGCGGCTTTTCCCTGATCGAACTTGTCATCGCCATGGCAGTGCTGGCCATCCTGGTCGGCGTCGCCGTGCCCGCTTACACCAGCTTCATCCAGCAGTCCAACCGCAGCACGGCCAAAACCGCGCTGCAGGATCTGGCCACGCGCCAGGAAAGCTATTACACGCTGAACAATACCTACGCCAGCCAGCTCACTTCGCTGAACTACGCCAGCGGCACGGTCTACGTGCCGGGCGGCGGCAACAATCTGTACGCGTTATCCATCGCTAGCGCCACGGCATCGCTCTTCATTTTGCAAGCCGTGCCCCAAGGCGCGCAGGCCAAGGACACCAGCTGCTATACCTATCAGCTGGATAATCAGGGCAATCAAAGCAATCTGACGGCCAGCAATGCGGTGATCGCGACACCCAACAGCTGCTGGTAACACCACAACAAAAACGGCGCCCACTGGGCGCCGTTTCACATGGCAGGCAAGCAGGCTCAGTCGGCCAGCAGCTTGTTCACCACGTCAACATACTCTTGCATCGCGGCATCGGCAGTCTTGCCCTTCAGCTTTTCCCAGGCGTCGAACTTGGCGCGGTTGATGAAGTCCATCATGCCCGGGCGCTCGCCGCTGGCGTCGCCGTCGGTGGCTTGCTTGTACAGCGCGTACAGCTGCAGCAGGGTCTGGTTGTCCGGACGCTCGGACAGGGTTTTCACATCGGCCTGGGCCTGGGTAAACAGGGTCTGCAGATCAGACATGGCGTTTCCTTTGTCGATGAATCCGGGGCGGTTGTCCGCCCCTGTGGTGTTAGCCCCCCGGCATGCGCCGGGACGGTGGACAATTTAGCATGAAGCGTTTCAGCGCGACAGTGCCGGCGCAGGCGCGGGGTCCGCTTGCGGCTCTATGCGTATCCGTTTGTAGCTTTTGACCGGACGGCCATCCTTGATGCCGGGCTGATACCAGGCGGCATGGAAAGCCGGGGCGATGGCGTCGGCCAAGGGCTTGGGCGCCTCACCCTCGAAACGCACCGCGTCCACCTGTCCGGTCTCGCTGATGAAGACCAGCAGCGTCAACGGCTGCTGCGGGCCACTCCAGGCCACATCGGGCAAGGTGATGGCGCTGCGCTCTTCCGCCAGCCGCTCCAGCTCGCGCGCCGGATAATAGATGTCCGCGCCCAAACGCAATCGGTCCCCTTCCGCGGACAGTTTCTGCTGTGTCGCGCCTGCCGGCGCGGAAGCGGGGGACTGCGGCGGCGCCAATACAGGGGCGGGAATGGAGGCGCGCTCGCGCAATGCCGCGGCGCTCTCCAACGCAGGCGCGGCCACGGCGCGAACCCGCACGGTCAGCGCATCCGTCGCGCCGCCATTCGGCTGCCCCGGCCGCAGCGGTAGCCACAGCAATGCGGCATGCGCCAGCATGGACAACCACAACGCCAGCAGCAGCTTTTCCGCCATGTTCCAGGGCCGCAGCCTGATTCTCACAACCGTCGCTCCGCCCCTGAAAACACAGCCGTTCAGAACAGATTTACTTGGCGCTCAGCAGCTGCTCGATATCGCTGCCGTCGATCGCGCCCGGCACCAGGCGGCCGTTCGGGAAGATCAGCGCCGGCGTGCCGGTGACGCCCAGCTTCTCGCCCAAGGCCTGGATCTTGTCCAGCGCCGAGGTATCGCAGTTGTCCGGGCCGGTCAGCGGCTTGCCGTCGCGCATGAAGGCGGTCCAGGTGCCTACCTTATCGGTCGAGCACCAGATCTGCTTGGACTTGCGCATCGCGTCCGGGTGCAATTGGGTCAGCGGGTACAGGAAGGTGTAGATGGTGACGTTGTCGATATCCTTCAGGCTCTCGCGCTCCAGCTTCTTGCAGAACGGGCAATCCGGATCGGTGAAAACCGCCATCTTGCGCTCGCCCTTGCCGCGCACGTCCTTGAAGGCGTATTCGAGCGGCAGGGAGTTGAAGTCCACCTTGGACAGCTCGGCCATCTTCTTCTCGGTCAGGCTTTCCTTGTTCTTGGTGTCGATCAGGTCGCCGACGAACAGATAGCTGGCATCGCTATTGGTGTACACCACCTGCTTGCCTTCCACCACCAGCTCATAAATGCCCTTGACCGGGGTGGCGCTGACGCTCTTGACCTGCTTATTGGGAAAATGGCTGAGGAAAGCCTTCTTCACATCGTCCAGATTGCCGCCGGCAGCCTGCGAGCAGGCGGCCAGGGACATCAGCATGGAGCTGGCCAGCGCCAGCGACTTCAATTTGGTTTTCATCAGCTAAGGTGTCCTTGTGGGAATTCAGTATCCGATCGCCTGCCGCGCCAGCTGGCGCTTCAGCGGCGCCAGACGATTGGTCAGCGACAGGCCGGTATTGCGCAACCAGGGCAGGCCCGGCAGCCTGGCCTGGAACAGACGGTACAGGCTATCGCAGCCAAGTTGCATCGCCGCTACGGCCTCGCGCCGCTGTCGTTGGTGCCGACGCAGCAGCATCCAATCGCCGCAGTCCGGCGCGCGCTGCAAGAGCGCGGCCAGTTGGGCGGCATCCTGGAAACCCAGGTTGACGCCCTGCCCCGCCAGCGGATGCACGGTATGGGCGGCATCGCCCACCAGCGCCACCCGCTCGGCCACCACGCTCTCCGGCCGGATCAGCCGCAACGGGAAGGCCGCCGCCGGCGTCAATGTCTCGAAGGCGCCCAGCACCCCGCCGCCGGCGTCCGCCACGCGCAGCGCCAGTTCGGCAGGCGACAACTGCAGCAGCGATGGCGAATCAGAAGTGGACCACACCATGGAGATTCGGTTCCCCGCCATCGGCAACCAGGCCAGGATGTCATCGCCGAGGAACCATTGCCGCGCCACGCCGCCATGCGGCTTTTCGCAGGCGAAGTTGGCGACGACGCCGCTCTGGCCATAAGGCTTGACGTCGGCCGAGAGTCCCAGCTGGCCGCGCACCCAGGAGTTGGCGCCATCGGCGCCGACCAGCAGCTCGGCGCGCAGTTCGCGGCCATCGTCCAACGTCAGGCGCGCCTCGGCCGGCGTGGTGGCGAGCCCCTGCGCCGAGCCAGTCAACAGTTCCACGTCGCTGTCCTGCAGACTACGCCACAGCGCCGCCAGCAGCCAGCGGTTTTCCACGATCCAGGCCAGCGCGTCGGCATCGGCGTCGGCAGCGGAGAACTCGATGCGCCCGCCGGCGTCGCCGCGCACATCCATCGCCGCGATCGTGCCGACCCGCTCCATGCCGGGCCAGGCGCCCAGGCCTTCCAAAAAACGCCGGTTGGCCGGACTCACCGCGTAGACGCGGGCGTCCCAGCCCTGCTCCAACGCCTCAAAATCCGGATGCCGCCGCTCCAGCAGCGCCACTCGCTTGCCTTCGCGCGCCAGCGCCAATGCCAGACTGGCGCCGACCAGGCCGCCGCCGACGACGATGACTTGATATTTGTCGTAACGCATGGCTTATCCTTGCACGCCGAACACCAGATGGCCGGCGAATTTGCGCCTGAGCGCAGGCAGCGCGTCCAGCGTGGTCATGCCGATGCCGCGCAGCGCGTTCTGCAATGGATGGTGGCCGTCGAACAGCTTGATCAGGCCGTGGGTGAAACCAACCACCGCATGGCTGTCCAGCCTGCGCGCGGCGGCATATCGCTTCAGCGCGCGCGCGTCGCCGGGATCGCCCGCCCCCTCCAACGCCTGGCACAAGCCAACGGCGTCGCGCAGGCCCAGGTTCAGGCCCTGCGCCGCCACCGGGTGCATGGTTTGCGCCGCATTGCCGATCAAGGCCACGCGGCCGCTTACCACCTGGTTGGCCTGGCGCAACGCCAGCGGGAAGCTGGCGCGCGGGCCGATGGACAGGATGCGGCCCTGGCGCTCGCCGAAAGCCTGCTGCAGCGACTCGCGCAGCGCGCTCTCGTCGGCGGCCACCAAGCGCTCGGCGTCATCTTGGCTGCGCGTCCACACCAGCATGTAGCGCTCGCCATGCGGCAGCAAGGCGAATGGGCCGTCGTGGGCGAAGCGTTCGTAGGCCACGCCCATGGGCGGCCGCTCGGTTTCCACCTCGGCCAGCACCGCGCACTGATGATAATCATGGGTCCGACGATGGATGCCCGGCAGCGCTTCCGCCAGCGCGCCGCCTTCGGCCAGCGCCACCAGCCGGGCCGTCAGCAGGCGTTTGCCCTGCGGCGTCTCCACCTCGACGCAGGCATACTGGCTCAGGCTCTTCACCGACGTCACCCGCGCCTGCCACAGCACCTGCACGCCTGCGCGCGCCAGGGCGCGGGACAGGCCAGCCACCAGCGCCGGGTAATCCACCACCGCGCCCAGGTGCGGCAAACCGAGGTCGGACTTGTCCAGCCGGGTACGGCCGCAACTGCCCTGCTGCGACACATGAACGGTGTCGATGACGGTGGACGGCATGTCATCCGGCCAGGCGCCGGCGTCGGCCAGCAGCTCGCGGCTGTGCCAGGACAGGGCCAGCGCGCGGGCGTCGCGCACCTCGGCCTCCCGGGCACGCGCTTCGATCAGCAGCACGCGCCGTCCCTGCCGGGCCAGCCGCAGCGCCGCCAGCGCCCCCACCGGGCCTCCGCCGACAACCAGAACGTCGGCGTGTTCGCTGTTCATCGCATTCATATCATTCTCCGCGCATCAGCGCCTCGATCTCGGCTATCGTCTTGGGCGCCGCCGCGGTATACACCTCATTGCCGTCCGCGGTGACCAGCACATCGTCCTCGATGCGCACGCCGATATTGTGGAAAGCCGCCGGCACATCGTCGGCCGGCCGGATATACAGGCCCGGTTCGATGGTGGTGCACATGCCCGGCTGATAGCTGCGCCATTGGCCATGCAGCTTGCGCTGGCCGACATCGTGCACGTCCAGGCCTATCATGTGGCCGACGCCATGCATGTAGAAACGGCGGTACGCGCCGGATTCGATCACGCCATCCAGCGTGCCGCTCAACAAACCCAGGTCCAACATGCCTTGCGCCAGCACGCGCAGCGCGGCGTCGCCCGGCGCATGCCAGGCCGCGCCCGGCTTCACCGCGTCGATGCCAGCCAGTTCGGCCGCCAGCACCACCTCGTACACATCGCGCTGCGGCCCGCTGAAGCGGCCATTGGCCGGAAAGGTGCGGGTGATGTCGCCGGCGTAGCCCCGCAGTTCGCAACCGGCGTCGATCAGCACCAGATCGCCGTCGCGTATCCAGGCATCGTTGGCCACGTAGTGCAGGGTGCAGGCATTGGCGCCCGCCGCGACGATGGACTCATAAGCCTGATAGCGCGCGCCGCGGCCCACAAAGGCATGCAGCAGCTCGGCTTCCAGTTGGTATTCATGCATGCCTGGACGGGCGGCGCGCATCGCCTGGATGTGGCCGGCGGCGGAAATCTCGCCGGCGCGGCGCAGCAAAGCGATCTCGTCCTCGTCTTTGACCATGCGCATCTCGTCCAGCAGCACGCGCAGGTCGCCATAATGCGACGGCGGGCGCGCGCCGGAACGCGCCTGCGCGCGCACCGCTTCCAGCCAGGTATTGACGCGGCGGTCGAATGCCTCGTCATGGCCCAGCGGCCACCACAGTTGGCTGCGGTCGGTCAGCAGTTCCGGAATCCGCGCCGCCATCTCCGACAGGGCATAGGCCTCGTCGAAGCCGAAAACCTCGCGCGCGCCATCAGGCCCGTGGCGAAAACCCTCCCAAATCTCCAGCTCGGGATTCCGTTCGCGGCAAAACAGGATGGACTTGCCGCTGCGTCCGTCCAGCAGCAACACCGCTTCCGGCTCGGCAAAGCCGGTCAAATACAGAAAATGGCTGTCGGCGCGGTAGGGATAGTGGCAGTCGGCGTTGCGCACGGCTTCCGGCGCAGTGGGCAACAGAACGACGCCATCGCCGATCTGCGTCAGTAAACGGCGGCGGCGGGCGGCATGCGGCTGGGACATAGGGTGGCGGATTCCTGCGGCGGTGGTCGAAACGAATCAAGCCGCCAGTTTACACCTGCGGCGGCCTCGCCCCAAGCCTGCCGGGGCGTCGCGCAGCACATCGGCATGAAAAAACCCGGCATGGCCGGGTTGTTTGCCTCTATGGCGCGGGCTTATTCGCCGATGACGGCGGAGGTATACACCTCCTGCACATCGTCCAGGTCTTCCAGCGCGTCCAGCAGCTTCTGCATGCGGACGGCGTCGTCGCCAGTCAGTTCGGTCTCGTTCTCGGCCCGCATCGTCACTTCGCCCATCTCGGACTTGAAGCCCTTGGCTTCCAGCGCGTCCTTGATGTCGGTGAATTCGTAAGGGCCGGTGATCACTTCGATCGAACCGTCGTCATTGGTGACCACGTCCTCGGCGCCGGCTTCCAGCGCCGCTTCCATCAGCGCATCCTCATCCACGCCCGGGGCGAACACCAGATAGCCGCAGTGCTTGAACTGGAAGGCCACACAGCCGTCGGTGCCCATATTGCCGCCGTACTTGGAGAAAGCATGGCGCACATCGGCCACGGTGCGGGTCTTGTTGTCGGTCAGACAGTCCACCATCACCGCGGCGCCGGCAATGCCATAGCCTTCATAACGGCATTCCACATAGTCCACGCCTTCCAGCTGACCCGTGCCGCGCTTGATCGCGTTCTCGATATTGTCCTTGGGCATGGACTCGGCCTTGGCCTTGTCCACGGCCAGGCGCAGGCGCGGGTTCATGTTGACGTCGCCCCCGCCCATCTTGGCGGCGACGGTGATTTCCTTGATCAGGCGGGTGAAGATCTTGCCACGTTTGGCATCCTGGCGACCCTTGCGGTGCTGGATGTTAGCCCATTTACTGTGACCTGCCATATTTGCCTCTGTCTGTTGGTTTGGTTCTCGCCGAACCCAATCGTCAATCAAAAATCGCGATATTTTAACAGAAAGCGGCCGCGGACTACGAGATTCCGCGCTATTTGGCCTGCAGCATCCTGAGCATCATTTCAAAGCCGGCCCGATACATCTGCTCGATCACCGGCACCATCATCGGCAGCGTCAGATAGAGCGTGCCGAAACCAATCATGATGGTCAGCGGGAAACCGAAGGTGAAGATGTTGAACTGCGGCGCGGCGCGGGTCATCACGCCGATGGCCAGGTTGGTGATCAGCAGCGCGCCGATCACCGGCATGGTCAGGCGGATGCCCCACTCCACCATATGCGCGCCCCACAGCGCCAAAGCCTTGATGCCCTGAGCCGGCATCCCCATCCCGATAGGCAGCACGCGGAAGCTTTCCACCAGGGTGTGCAACACCACATGGTGGCCATCGAACGATAAAAACAGGAAAAACGTGAACAAAGACAGCATCTGCGACACCACCGGCACCTGGGCCGCGTGAACCGGGTCGAAGAACATGGCGAAACCCAGGCCGGTTTGCGCGCCGATGATGAAACCGGCTATTTCCACCGAGGTGATCACGAGGCGCATCACAAAGCCCATTGCCAGACCGATCAGCAGTTGCTGCAGCAGGATGGCGATGCCCTCAGCCGACACCAAGGGCACCGCTGGCAAGGGCGGCAACAAGGGCGCCAGCAAAACCGTCAGCATCAATGCGAACCCCGCCTTGAACGAGCGCGGCACGCCGCGATAGGCGAAGATGGGCTCCGTCAGGAACAAACCGACGATGCGCGCGAAGGGCCAGACAAAGACACTGACCCAGGCGTTGATCTCTACATCGCTCAGCGCCAGCATCAGCCAATCACATTCGGTATGCTCTGGAACAGTCGGGTGATGTACTCCATCAAGGTGTTCAGCATCCACGGCCCGGCCAGCACCAGCACCAGAAACATCGCCAGCAGCTTGGGAATGAAAGTCAGCGTCATTTCATTGATCTGGGTGGCGGCCTGCAGAATGCTGATCAGCAGGCCCACCAACAGAGAAGTCAACAAGACCGGCGCCGATACGATGATCAGAATGTACAGCGCATTCTGCATGATGCTGATGACCAATTCAGGACTCATGACTCTTCCTCCCGCCAGCCGCCCTTGGCCAGCAGCCAATTGTCTATCGCCACGCCTTGCCGGATGATCCGGTTAGGACGAAGCAGGCGGTAAGCCGCCCGCTCGAACACCGGACGGGACGCATGGCTGGCCCAGACGTAATACGCATTGACGCCCGCCGCCGTAGCCTGGCGCTCCAGTTCGACGATCATTCGGCCGCCCAAGCCGCGCCGGGCGGCCCACGGCGCGACATACAGCATGTCGAACTCGCCGTCCCGCTTCAGCCAGGCGAAACCTGCCATGCGTCCATCCGCCGCCATCTCCTTGCACGACCACGCATCGGCCAGCCGAGCTTGCCAGGCGCTAGCGATTTCCTCATCCCAGCCGCGCGCCGGTGCCCAGACCGCGCACTGCTCTTCAGTGTAAACCGTTCCGGCCAAGGCGCGGACGCTGGCTTGAAACAAGGCATGACACGCCGGCAGATCAGCCGCCGACAGCGCTTCCAACGGCATCGTCATCCCGTGTAAAAGCTCTGCACCAGCGAGCCCATCAGCAGCGTCCAGCCATCCACCAACACAAACAGCATCATCTTGAACGGCAGCGAGATGGTCACCGGCGACACCATCATCATCCCCATCGCCATCAGGATGCTGGCGACAACCAGGTCGATGATCATGAAGGGGATGAAAACCATGAAGCCGATCTGGAACGCGGTTTTCAGTTCGCTGATGGCGAAGGCCGGCACCAGCGTCTTCATCGACACGTCTTCCTTGGTCTGCGGTTTTTCCGATTGAGAGATCTCGATGAAGAAAGCCAGGTCCTTCTCCCGGGTCTGGCGCAGCATGAAAGCCTTCATCGGTTTGCTGGCTTCATCCAACGCCTGGTTGAAGCTGATCTTGTCGTCGGAAAACGGCACCCAGGCTTTGCTGTAGACCTGATCGAAAGTCGGCCCCATGACAAACAGCGTCAGAAACAGCGCCAAACCGACAATCACCTGGTTAGGCGGCGCCTGGGTGGTGCCCAGCGCCTGCCGAAGCAGCGACAGCACGATCACGATCCGGGTGAAGGCCGTCATCATCAGCAACATGGCCGGGATGAAGGTCAACGCCGTCATGAACAACAGCATCTGCAGGCTGAGCGAGTAATTCTGCCCGCCGCCCGCCGCCGGCGAACTCGTCATCAGCGGCAGCCCCGCCGCCGCATCGGCCAGCAACGGCAACAACAAAGCCCCGCTGGACAGCAGGGCGATCACCAACTTTTTCTTCATGATTTGTCCCGCTGCCCCTGCCCGCCGCGGCTCTTGTCCAGCGCAGCCTTCAACCAGCGGGCGAATGGCTCCGCCGGTTCAGTCTGGGGCTGGTCGGCGCCTTCCGGCCTGGGCATCTTGCTGAGCAGATTGACCTGCTGCGGCGTCACGCCCAGCACCAGCCACTCGCCTTCCAGTTCGACGATCACCACCCGTTCCTTCTGGCCTATCATGGCGCCGCCGACCACGCGCACCCGGCCCATGCCACCCAGCATGCCGCCGGACAAGCGCTTGAACAGCCAGGCCACGCCGACAATGGCTCCCAGCACCACCGCCAGCCCCAGAATCACCTGCAACAGGCTGGCAAAAGGCGACGGCGCAGGCGGGGCCGGCGCTTGCGCCGCCAGAGCCATCGCCGACCAGGCCAAACCGGATGCGCCCAGCAAGGCGCGCGAGGGATTCGGCATGATCCTCATTTCTGCAAGCGGCGAATGCGCTCGGCCGGCGTAATGATGTCGGTCAGGCGAATACCGAACTTGTCGTTGACCACCACCACCTCGCCCTGGGCAATCAGGCAGCCATTGACCAGAACGTCCATCGGCTCGCCCGCCATCCCGTCCAGCTCCACCACCGAGCCCTGCGCCAGCTGCAACAGGTTGCGGATGGCGATCTTGGTGCGGCCCAGCTCCACGGTCAACTGCACCGGAATGTCCAGAATCATGTCCAGATTCTGCTGCGTGCCGCTGGCCGCGGCCGCCGTGCCCAACTCCTGGAACAAACCTTGCGCCGGCACCGCCTCCGGCGCTTCCGCCGGCTGGCTGTCCGCCACCTCCTGTTCCGCCATCGCGGCGGCCCAGTCGTCCATCGAGACTTCTTCCTCAGCGCCTGCCGCGCCGCCCTGCAGCTCTTCTTCGCTCATTGCTCTTTATCTCCCGGCAGCTCCAAGAACTCGTTCGCTCCCGCCAAAATCTTTTCCACTTTCAAGGCATAACGGCCCTGTACCGTGCCGTAACTGGCTTCGAACACCGGAATGCCCGACACATCGGCTTCCACCCGCTCCGGAATCTCCACCATCACCACATCCCCCGCCTTCAGGTTCAGAATCTGCCCCAGGGTCACCTTGGATTGGGCCAGCGTGGCCACCAGCTCCACCTCGGCCGCCTGCACCTGATGCGTCATCAGGTTGACCCAGCGGTTATCCACTTCTGTGCGGTCGGCCTGCATCGTGCTGGACAGCAGATCGCGGATCGGCTCCACCATGGAGTACGGCAGACAGATGTGGAAATCGCCGCCGCCCGCGCCCAGCTCGATATGGAAGGTCATCGCCACGACCACCTCGGTCGGCGTGGCGATATTGGCGAACTGGGTGTTCATTTCCGAGCGCAGATAGACAAACTCAATCGGATGCACCGGCTCCCAGGCCTTCTGGCACTCCGCAAACACCACCTCCAGCAGACGGTGAATGATGCGCTGCTCCGTCGGCGTGAAATCCCGCCCCTCCACCCGTACGTGGTAGCGGCCGTCGCTGCCGAACAGGTTGTCCACGATCAGGAACACCAGATCCGGATCGAAGATCAACAGGCCCGTGCCGCGCAGCGGCTTGACATGCACCAGGTTCAGGTTGGTCGGCACCACCAGGTTGCGGATGAATTCGCTGTATTTCTGCACCCGCACCGGCCCCACGGAGATTTCCGCGTTGCGACGGATGAAGTTGAACAGGCCGATGCGCAGATTACGGGCAAAACGCTCGTTGATGATCTCAAGCGTCGGCATGCGGCCGCGGACAATGCGCTCCTGCCGGCCAATGTCGTAGCCGCGGACGCCTGAGGCATCCTGGCCTGCCTCGTCATCTTCGTCCTCGCCGGAGACGCCTCGTAATAGCGCGTCTACCTCTTCCTGGGACAGGATATCGTCGCCCATGGCGCTTACTGCTTCTGAATGATGAAGGAAGTGAAGAGGACGCTATCGACAACGGGATCCTCGCCCGCGTCCATCGCCTCGTTGATGATCTGCTTGACCTGCGCCTTGAGCTTGACCTTGCCGTCGGCGGTACTGACCTCAGCGGCGGTTTTGGACGACAAGAGCAAAATGACCGCGCTGCGGATCTTGGGCGCATAATCGGTGAATTTCTTCTTGGCCTCTTCGTCCCCCAGCTCCGCCTGCATGTCAACCTGCAACAGGCTACCGTCATTGCCGGCCAGATTGACCACGAAAGTGTCAAGTTTTTCGAAAATCGGCGGACCTTCGTGTTTTTTCTTCGGTTTTTCCTTGACCTGCTCAGTCTGCGCCCCAGCTTGCGGCTTGCCCATGCTGGTGAACATATACGCGGCCAGCCCGCCCACCGCGACCAATAGCAGAATCAGCAGCACAATGACGATCAGCATCAGCTTGTTGCCGCCGCCTCCTGCCTTTTTTTCCGCCTTATCCGCCTTTTTTTCGTCCGACATATGTTATGACCTGTTCTTTTATGGAGTGCCTAGTGAAATCTTAAACGATTTCCCCCCCATATTTTCCAGTTTTCTCGGGCGGATGAACAGTGTCGTAATCAAATACGATCAGGCAAATATACTGAGTATGCCGCGCGCGGCCTTGATCGAGGCCAGAGCGTCCACGCCATCCACCTCGGGGAGGCCCGCATCCTGGCGGCCGCGCTTCTGCTGGAATGCCTGTTGCTGCTGGCCGGAATTGCCGCTGGAAACCTGAGAGTCGGTCAGTTGGATGCCGCTTGAAGACAGCATGGAACTGAGGCGGTGCATATTGTTTTCCAAAGCTTCGCGGGTAGCGGGCACCGCCGCGGTGAACAAAACTTGCGCCTGATCCGTGCCGTTCATCTTCAAGGTGATCTCAATCGGCCCCATCTGCGGCGGGTTCAACTGAATCTGCGCCTTGTCCATTTTCAGGCTGACCATGCTCAGCACTTGCTCCCCCAGCGCTTTGCCCCAATTGGGATCGTTCAGCGTCTGCGGCAAGGTCAGCTGCGGCATATTGGCGCTGGCCGCCGCCTGCGCTTGATTGCTCTGCTGCGGCTGCTGCAATTGCTGCAGCGGCAAGAATTGCGCGGCGGTCTGATCCGGGTCCGGCAATTTTTGCTGGCTGCTCTGCCAGTTGAACCCCTGCTTGCCGACGGGCAGCAGCAACGTGGGATCTACCTTGGGAGTCGCTTGCTGAGCCTGCAGATCCTGTATCGGCAAATGAGTGGCGGACGGTTGCGCCAACAAGTCCTGCACCGGCGCCTTGTCTTGTGTCTGTTGAGTCGGCTGCTGCGCGGGCGTCACTGGCGCCTGTTGCAACTGCAGCGCCGCCAGCAAAGGCATGGCCAGCGCGGCTTGCGCAGAGGCGTCTCCGGGCGAGGCATTGGGCTTGTCATCATCAGGCTTGCCCGCTCCGGTGCCGCCATCACCCAGCCCCGGCAACAGGCTGCCGATCGCGCTCATCTGCACGCCAAGCAGGCTGGCGAACAGATTTCCGGCCGCTCCTTCGGCGGCCCCTCCTGCGGCGGCGGAAGAGCCGCTGGGGCCGGACGCGCCGCTGGCATTGGCAACTGGCGTAGTGACGATGATGGTCATGATCAAGCCTCGACTGGGTATTAGCCACCCGTTCAAAGCAAGGAGCGTGCCAGATCAGGCATCCTCGCCGTGCGTCTTATCCCAGAATTGCCGAGTAGCAAACTCGTCGGTGCGCCTTTGTTCGCGCTTGGCCTCCAGTTGCGCCTCGCGCTCGCGCTCACGCTGCAGCAGCTTTTCATAGGCCTTGAATTTTTTGTATTCGTGCTGCCAAGCTTGCCGCTCCAGCATGAAGCGCTGGGTGCAGCGATCCACATCCTGCCGCTGCTGGATCATGGCTTCATCCAGCCGGGACAGGAATCGATGGAAGTCCTGATACTGGATCACCGACATGCCCTTGCTGCCGCCCGTCACCAGCCGCTGGCGATATTCATTGCGAAAATCGTCCAACTGCGTCAGCCGCATGTGAGCTTGATTGAGGCTGTTCTGCGCCAGGCTCATCCGTTCCGCCGCCGACTGCTGCCTTTCGTCGGCCAGCCTAACCAGCAGCAGATACTTGCTTTCCGCCATGGATCAACCTCAGACCAGCACGCTCGCCAATTGCTCGCAGCAGGAGGCGTAGTCGTGCGATTCATGCATAGGCTGGGTCAGGAAACCCACCATGGGCAAATGGCGCCGCATCGCATCGTCCAGAACCGGATCGGAGCCGGCGACATAGGCGCCCACGCTGATCAGATCGCGATTGCGCCGATAGCGCGAATACAATTGCTTGAAGTGGCGCGCCATGTCCATTTGCTGTTGCGGCACGATGTCGACCATCACCCGGCTGATCGATTGCTCGATGTCGATGGCGGGGTAATGCCCCGCCTCGGCCAGATCGCGCGACAACACGAAGTGGCCATCGAGGATGGCGCGCGCCGAGTCGGCGATCGGATCCTGCTGATCGTCGCCCTCGGACAACACGGTATAGAAGCCGGTGATCGAACCGCCGCCTTCCTCGCCATTGCCGGCGCGCTCGATCAATTGCGGCAAGCGGGCGAAAACGGACGGCGGATAGCCCTTGGTCACCGGCGGCTCGCCAATGGCCAGGGCGATCTCGCGCTGCGCCATCGCATAACGGGTGACCGAATCCATCAGCAGCAACACGTCCAGGCCCTGGGCGCGGAAATATTCCGCCAGCGCCGTGGCGTAGGCCGCGCCATGCAGCCGCATCAAGGGCGGCATGTCGGCCGGCGCCGCAACCACCACCGAGCGCGCGCGCCCTTCGTCGCCCAGGATGTTGTCGATGAAGTCCTTCACCTCGCGGCCCCGTTCGCCGATCAGGCCCACCACCACCACGTCGGCCTTGGTAAAGCGGGCCATCATGCCCAGGAGAACCGATTTGCCGACCCCCGAGCCGGCGAACAAGCCCAAACGCTGGCCCCGCCCGACGGTCAACAGGCCGTTGATGGCGCGCACGCCGACATCCAGCACATCATGCACCGGGGTGCGGTCCAGCGGGTTGATCGGTTGGCTGTAAAGGGGGTACCAGGCATCGGGATGGATGGGGCCCAAGCCATCCAGCGGCCGCCCCAGAGAATCCAGCACGCGGCCCAGCAGGCTGAGGCCGACCGGCACCTGGCGGCCGACGGAGAGATCGGCGCGCGCGGCACCGCGAGCATGCCCGTACATCGGCGGCGCATGCGAAGCCAATGGCAACACCGGCGTGCCGGGCAGCAAGCCGTGAACATTGGTCAAAGGCATCAGAAACACTTTGTCGCCGGCAAAGCCAACCACCTCGGCCTCGACCGCCTGATCGTCGGCCAGCATCACCCGGCAGGCACTGCCCACCGGCAGCTTGATGCCCACCGCCTCCATCACCATGCCGGTGACGCGCACCAGCCTGCCGCAAGGCTGCCACAACGAGGCCGAGGCCGCAGCCTCGCCGCAGGCGTCCAGCCAGGCGCGTTGCCGCTCAAGCAGACCGCTGCTCATCCCCCGCCTCCAGCCCTAAGGCCCGGCTCAAGGCGGCCAGGCGGGTTTCGACGCTCATGTCCAAGCGCGCCGACGCGGTATCGATGACGCATCCGCCGCGCGTGATCGCCGGATCTTCTATCCACTGCCAAGCCGTCTCCGGCGTTTCCTGCTGCAAGAATTCGCGCGCCACTTGCACATCGGCCGGATTGACGCGCAAGCGGGCCGTGGCAAGCGTGGACGGCAAGTCCGCCAGGGCCGATTGCAATAAGGGCAGCAAAGCCTGCTTGTCCTGCAGCAACTGCTGCTGCATCAACTTCTGCGCCAGTTGCCAGGCCAATCGCAACACGTCCTGGGCCAGTTCTTGCTCGACGCGCGCCAGCTCCGCGGAAAAACTGCCCGCCATCGACTGCAGAGACTGCCAGGCCTCATCCAGCCTGGGCTGCAGCTCGGCCCGCGCCTCGGCCGCGCCCTGCTCGCGCCCGGCTTCCATACCCTGCTCGAAACCCTCGGCGCGGCCCGCCTCCAGCCCCGCATCATGCCCGGTCTGCCAGGCTTCCTGATGAATGGCTTCCAGCTCGGCCGCGGTCGGGTAGCTCAAGGCCGGCTCGTCTTCCGGCGCCGCGTCCTCGGCCATTTCAGCCTGCTCGGCCATGGCCTCGGCCTCGGCCAGCGGCACTGGCGCCGCAGACTCGGCCTCGCTGGCCGCGATCCGCTCCGCCAGGCTGGGCCCGGGCTTGCGCATCTGCGCCATCGCCACCAGCTGGGCGGGAGACAGCGCCTGGGTAAACCCATCCAGCGAGGCCGGACTCCAACTGCTCCAGCTTTCCAGCTCTTCGCCGGGAATGATGGGATTATTCGACGAGGCCTTCATCACCGCCCTTGCTGCCTAGCACGATCTGGCCGTCGTCGGCGAGCTTGCGCACCACCTTGAGGATTTCCTTCTGCTCGGCCTCGACTTCGGACAGCTTGACCGGCCCCTTGGACTCCAGGTCGTCGCGCAACATTTCCGCCGCGCGCTGCGACATATTACGGAAGATCTTTTCCTTCAGCTCGTTGCTGGTGCCCTTCAAGGCGATCACCAGCGAATCAGACTGCACCTCGCGCAGAATGGTCTGGATCGAGCGATCGTCGACATCGAGCAGGTTTTCGAACACGAACATCTTGTCCTGAATCCGTTGCGCCAGCTCCGGATCGTATTCGCGGATATAGCCAAGGGCGGAGGCCTCGACATTGCCGCCCATGAAATTGAGGATTTCGGCTGTGAGCCCCACGCCGCCGGACGCGCTCTTCTTGATGCGGTCCGAACCGGACAACAGCTGGGTAAGCACGTCGTTCAGCTCGCGCAGCGCCTGCGGCTGCACCCCTTCCAGGGTGGCGGTGCGGATCAGCACCTCGTTGCGCATGCGCTCCGGGAAGAATGACAGGATGGAGCTGGACAAGTCCGGCTCCAGATGCACCAGAATCGTGGCGATGATCTGCGGGTGTTCATGGCGGATCAAATCGGCGGCGGAGGACGGGTCCATCCATTTCAGGCTTTCGATGCCGCTGTGATCGTTGCCCTGCATGATCTTGTCCAGCAGGTTGGCCGCCTTGTCCGGCCCCAGCGCCTCCACCAGCACATTGCGCAGGTATTCGTCGGAAGCGCCGATGCTGGCGCGGGCCTGGCACTCCTGCCGGAACTGCTCCACCACGTCGTCGATCTGCTCATAGCTGAGGTTGTTGATCGCCGCCATGGCCAATGAAATCTTCTGCACCTCTTTCGGCCCCAGGTACTTGAATACCTCGATCGCCTCGGCCTGTCCCAGGCTGAACAGCAGGATGGCGCTTTTGCGAATGCCGTTATCACTCATCGGAGCTGATCCATTCCTTGATGATCTGAGCCGCCATGCGCGGATCGGACTTCACGATCTCGCGCACCGCTTCCAGATTGGTGCTGTACTGGCGCCGCTGCGCTTCGCGCGGATCTTCCGGCGCGCCGCTGCCAGCCATGCCGGCAGCCATCTCGCCTTCTTCGCCCTCTTCTCCCGCCACGCCCAGCAAGCGGCCGCCTTTGGCACCTGCAGCGCCCTCGGCTTCGCCCGGCGCCGGCGGCGGCTTGACCAGATCGCGCATGATGGGACGCACCACGCCAAACAGCAGATACAACAGCGCTATCGCCAGCAAGCCATACTTGATCAGGCTGGTGCCGTTGCCGGTGACATAATCGACCACCCGCTCCTGCACGGTAACCGGCTGGGCATTGTCGGCGAAGGCGGCGTTGGCGACATTCAGCGTATCGCCGCGGCTGGCGTTGTAGCCCATCGCCTCTTTGACCAGATTGTTGATCTGCTGCACTTCCTGCGCCGTCAACGGCGTCGGCTTCATTTCGCCGTTCTTGTCCGGCATGCGCCGGTAGTTCACCACCACCGCGGCGGACAGCCGCTTGACCACGCCAGTCGGCACCTTGGTGTGCTGGATGGTTTTGTCCACTTCGTAATTGGTGGTGATGTCGCGCTGCAAAGTGCCGCTGGCGCTGACGCTCTGGCCGGATAGATTGGCCGTGCCCGGCGCGGCGCCCGGCGGCAGCGTGATGGGCGCCGACGCCGCAGATGGGGGCTGATTGGACAAGGCGCCCGGCACGCCGCTGGGCAGGGCGGAGCCATTGACCAGCTTTTCGCTGATCTGCTGGCTGCGCGTGGCCGACGGGTTGGGGCTGGAGTTGGGACGGTAGGTCTCGGACGTCTGCTCGATCTCGGAAAAATCGACATTGGCCGTCACCTGGGCGCGCGCGTTGCCCTTGCCGAATATCGGCTCCAGGATGTCTTCGATGCGCTTGACGTAGCCTTCCTCGATCTGGCGCACGAATCCCAGCTGGCGCTGATCCAGCCCGGAGTTTTCATCCGCGCCCTGCTGCTTGGACAACAGATTGCCGTCTTGATCGACGATGGTGACGTTCTTCAAGGTCAGATTGGGCACCGAGCTGGACACCAAGTGCAGAATGCCGGCCACCTGGCCTGCATCCAACATGCGCCCCGGATACAACTCCAGCATCACGGAGGCGGTGGGCGGCTGCTGCTCCCGCACGAATACGCTCTGTTTGGGCGTAGCGATGTGCACGCGGGCGCTCTGCACCGAGGAAATCGCCTCGATGGTGCGCGCCAGCTCGCCTTCGATCGAACGCTGATAGTTGACCTGCTCGGCGAACTGGCTGATGCCGAACTTCTGGTTGTCCATCAACTCGAAGCCGACGCCGCTGGCCTTGGGCAAGCCCTGCGCCGCCAGTCTCAGCCTGACGTCGTAGACCTTGTCCGCAGGAACAGAGATCGCGCCGCCCTCGCCCAACTGATACGGAATGTTCATTTGCTGCAGCGCAGCCGTAATCTGGCCGCCATCGCGATCAGCCAGATTGGAAAACAAAACCTTGTAAGAGGGGGTGCGATTGAGAACGACAGCGCCGACGACGACGGCGAAAATGGCCGCCAGCGCCGTCAGAAACAGGATTTTTTTATTGCTTGGCAAGGCCTTGAAGCGGTCTCCCGCTTCATTCAAACGAGCGCGCCAAACAGGAGTTGCGTTTTCTTCTGCCAGATCAGCCATACGGTGGTATTAGGTTGAGGTCCACCGCCGCCCAATCTGTGGATCCGACAGCGTTAGACTTGGGTATTCATGATTTCCTGATAGGCGCTGACTAGTTTATTGCGCGCCTGAACCATGGTCTGGAACGACAGGCTGGCTTTCTGCAACGACATCATCACGTCCTGCAGATTGACTTCCTTGTTGTCGCCCAGCTGAAACTGCTTCTGCATTTCCTCCGAAGTCTGCTGCGCCGAATTCACTTGGTCTATCGTCGACTTAAGCACGTCGGAAAAGTCGACTTGCGGCGTCTGCTGCGCGGCCTGCGGCTGCTTGCCCCCAGCTAACGCCGCGGCGCTTTTCAGTTCGCCCAGCAACTGGTCGATATTGTTTGACATGGCTACTCCGTGCCATTTCCCTCCGGAACATCCTGGCCAGCCGCAGCGGAATCCTCATCACGGTAACGCTGCAATTTATAGCGCAAAGTGCGCTCGCTGATGCCCAGTTTTTCCGCCGCCAGCTTCTTCACGCCGCCGACAGCTCCCAATGTTTCCAGAATATGGCGTTTTTCAAGGGTTTTCATGTCGGTTTCATCCGACACCGAACCGTCCAAATCGGACGCCGTCCGGGTAATCTGCCCCACGCCCGTAATATCGCCCAGCAACAAATCGGCGGCAATAATTTCCGCCCCGGCGGCAAGTATTACCGCCCGCTGCACGACATTATCCAGTTCGCGGATGTTACCCTCCCAACTATAGGCCGTCAAATGACGTTCCGCATCCCTGGAAAACACCAGAGATGTCCGTCCTGCGGCCTCTGCATGTCTTTTAAGCAGGAATCGTGCCAAAGGCAGGATATCGTCCGGACGCTCGGCCAGCGCCGGTATGCGCAAGGGAAAAACATTCAAGCGAAAATACAGGTCCTCACGGAAGCGCCCAGCCTCCACCTCAGCCTGCAAGTCGCGGTTGGACGTCGCCAACACCCGGATGTCCAGCTTGATGGTGCGGGTGCTGCCAATGCGCTCCACCTCCCGCTCCTGCAGCACCCGCAGCAGCTTGGCTTGCAGCGATAGCGGCATCTCGGTGACTTCGTCCAGCAGAATGGTGCCGCCCTGCGCCTGCTCGAACTTGCCGGGCAAGGCCTGCGCCGCGCCGGTAAAGGCCCCGCGCTCGTGGCCGAACAATGTGGACTCCAGCAGGTTGTCCGGGATCGCCGCGCAGTTGACGGCGACAAATGGGCCGGATGCGCGCCGAGAGTAGCGATGAATATAACGCGCCAATACTTCCTTGCCGGTGCCGCTGGGACCGCTGATCATCACGCTGGCGTCGCTTTGCGCCACCCGTCCCGCCAAGGCGAACAGCTGGCGCATGGCTGCGGACTCCGCCACCACGTCGCCGCCTTCGTTGCCAGGCATGGCCAGCAGATGCTTCTCCACCTCCGCCAGCAGGCTCTGCGGCTCGAATGGCTTCAGTAGATAGTGGCTGGCGCCGGCTCGCAATAGTTCGATGGCCCGCTCAATCACGCCATAGGCCGTCATCAGAATAAAGGGCACGCCGGGGTAATGCTTCTTCACCTCTTCAAACAGGGCATAGCCGTCCATCGGCGCCATCTGGGCATCCGAAATGATCAAGCCTACCGGTTCCTGCTTCAGCCGCTGCAAGGCCTGGCCGCCATCCGCGGCTTCCAGGGTCGGGTATCCGGACAGCATCAAGGTGTCGATGATGGCTTCGCGCAGGTCGGCATCGTCTTCGACCACTAAAATCGGTAAATACTTCATGGAATCCAATGTGTTTATCTATATCGTCGGCTGGCGCTGATGCACCAGCACCGTGAGTCGCTGGGCGATGCCGGACAGCGCCATCACCTCATGCGCGGCGCCCAGCGCGATGGCCTCCTTCGGCATGCCAAACACCACGCAACTGGCCTCGTCTTGCGCGATATTCCAGGCTCCGGCCTGTTTCATCTCCAACATGCCGTTGGCGCCATCGCGCCCCATGCCGGTCAGGATGATGCCTATGGCGTGTTTGCCCACCAGATTGGCGGCAGAGCGAAACAACACGTCCACCGAGGGCCGGTGCCGATTGACGGCCGGGCCATTGTTCAGCGAGGTGCTGTAACCTATTGTCGGCGCGTTCTTGATCAGCAGATGGGAATGCCCCGGGGCGATGTAAACCGTCCCCGCCTGCAGGCGCTCATTGTCTTCCGCCTCCTTCACCCGCAAGCGGCACAATGAATCCAGACGCTGCGCAAACGACTGGGTGAACATTTCCGGCATATGCTGAGCCACCAGAATCGGCGGCATATTGGCAGGCAAGGCGGTCAACAGGGTGCGCAAGGCTTCGGTGCCCCCGGTGGACGAACCAATGACGACGATGGTCTGGCTCGCCAGCGGCGTCTTGGTGGGCTGACGCGGCAGGATCACGTCCGCGCTATGGCTGGGAACGATCTCCAACGGCGTCTTGTTCGCTCGCTCGCGCGAAGTCAGGGCCATGATTTTACCTTGCGACATGGTCCGCCTGCGGCGAAGCGCCGCCACGGGCTTATTAAAGAGAAAAGGTATTTCCGTCAGCTTAGCAGCAGTTGACGGCCACAGTCAGCCCTTCGTCCTATTCAATCGGCGCGCCGAGCCAGTTGACGCAGCCAGCCATCGCAAGCCGCCTCCAGCAGGTCCAACACGGCTTCGAATCCCTGGCTGCCGCCATAATACGGATCCGGCACCTCGCGCTCTTCGCCCAGCGGTTCCAATATCAAATGCAACCGATCCTGGAGGTGGGCCGGACATTGGCGACGCAAGTCCGCCAGATTGCGCTTGTCGGCCGCCAGGATCAGGTCAAAGTCGGCAAAGTCGGCGTCGCCTACCTGCCGCGCACGCAGAGCAGACAAGTCGTACCCCCGGCGCGCCGCCGCCCGCGCGCTGCGTTCATCCGGCGGCTCACCCACGTGATAGCCATGTGTGCCGGCGGAGTCTATCCGCACCCTGTCCAACAGGCCAGCCTGCGCCAGTTTGGCCCGCATGACACCCTCCGCCGTAGGCGAGCGGCAGATATTGCCATGGCAGACGAACAAAATTGATAATTTTTCCATTTAAAACAAAATCATATCCATGAAATCCAAAGGCCAATCCCACTTAGAGCCGCTGACAAAACCTCGTTAGAGAACCTGAGCCAAGGCGCGCCGACGCAGACAGTACAAATAGTACGGCAAGGAGGCGCAACGCAGGATCAGGGGTTTTGTTAGCGGGTCTTAAGCAGCAATACATCCGGCCATAACGCCGATTCGCCTTGGGCTTAAGCCATTTTCCGGCACCTTAAAAACTCATTAATTACTTGCATGACAACAGGACGCTGAGTCCTGAAGAATATCAAACCACATCGCAAAAAATTTCAACTCCGAATATCAATGGTGTCCATCATCACCCCTTCATCACGCCATTCCAATTTTAACAAATAAAATCATTTTGAATTATGCATCTATAATTCAGCAGCAAATACCTGAATATCATATTTACAGCCGCTTACTTGGCCCGCGGCAACGCATAACCGGTCGGAGGTGTTTAAAATGAAACTACCGCAAACCAGAATGCAAGCCGCCGTTCTTGCCCTAGCGGCGATACTGCCCATCACAGCCATCCATGCGCAGGAGCTGTGGGACCCACACCTGCGCGGCGTCAACGAAGGGCTAGCGGCTGGCGTCCTGCCGCCCAAAGGCGTTTACGGCGTACTCAATAATTACTGGACCTGGGTGGACAAGTACGACAACAACGGCAACAAGACCGGCCTACGAGTGCGGGCGCTCATCGAATTGCCGGAGGTGTTATGGTCCACCGGACTCAAGGTGTTCGGCGCCGACTACGCCGTCGCCATCGCCCAGCCTGTCGACTACACCACGCTAAGCGGAAACGGCATCCCCGCCAATGGCGGCTGGGGCAGCTTCAATACCATACTGGTACCCGGACAATTGTCTTGGACGCTGCCCAACAATCTGCATCTCAAAACCAGCCTGGCGGTCTATCTGCCCAATGGCAGTTCCTCGCCAGGCCGGCTGCCGAGCGGCACCTATCTTGGGGCCGCCAATGGTTTCTGGACGCTGCAACCCGGAGTAGCCTTGAGTTGGCTGCACGCAGGATGGAACCTGAGCATGGATGCCACCTATGCCTACAACTTCCGCAATCCGGATACCCATTATCAGTCGGGCCAGCAATTGGCCATCGACTACACCGCGGCCAGGACCATAGGCAACTGGACACTGGGCCTGGGCGGCTATCAGGAAAACCAGCTGGGAGATGACTCCGGCAGCGGCGCCGCAGCTTGCGGACACGCAGGCGGCTGCCGCGCCAGCAATTACGGCATCGGCCCGCTGCTCGGCTATCAGTTCGGCAAGCTGAAACTGATGGCGATCTATAATTTCGGCCTGCAAACCCGCAACGATGTTGGCGGCAACTTCTTCAATCTGCGTTTAAGTTTTCCGTTCCAGTAAGCGGCCTCTTCAGCCGGCGCTATCGCCGCTCGCCTGGCGCGCCAGCCGCTGCAATTCGGCGCGCATCTCCAGCACCAGCCGCCACAGGCTTTCCGCCGCCGGCGACAGCGTGCGGTTTCGGCGGCGAATCAGCACGATGCGGCGACTCTCTCGCGGCAGCAGCGGCCGCGCCAGCAGATCGCAACCGGCTGGAAACGGCATGGCCAGACCTGGCGACACGCTGACGCCGATACCGGCCGCCACCATGCGGAAAACTGAGTTTGAGTGCCCCAGCTGCTGCGCCACCGGGCAATTGATCCCATGCCGCTGCAACAGTTGATCGATTAAAGGCCGGCTGCCGGAGCTGCCATCCAGCAACACCAGCGTTTCGCCATCGAGTTGGCGCCACGTCGCGGCGGCTTGCGCGGCCAAAGGATGATCGGGGCGGCACACCAGCCAGAAGTCGTCCTGCAGAATCACTTCCTGTTCCAGCTCGTCCGATGGCTCCGGCTCCACCACCAAGCCAAAATCCACCGCGCCGCTCTTTACCGCTTCCACATTGAGGCGCTGCACCTGGTCTTGCAGATGCAGGCTCAACTGCGGATAGCGCTGGCGGCTGGCGGCGATGATGGCAGGCATCAGGCTGGCGGACAGCGTGGGACTGCTGGCCACATGGACCGTGCCCATGGCCTGCCCGCCCTCCTTGCGCGCTGAATCCAGCACCTCGTCCAGCGCGTCCAGCGCGCGCGCCAGCTTGGGCAGCAAGCGGCGTCCGGCATCGGTCAGCACCACTTCGCGCGTGGTGCGGTCCAGCAGGCGCAGGGCCAGCGTCTCTTCCAACTCCCTGACCGCGCGGCTGACCGCAGGCTGGGTCAAACCCAGTTCATCGCCGGCGCGGCTGAAACCGCCTTGCTCGGCGACTGTCCGGAACACGCGCAATTGTCGCAAGGTGAAATTCATAAATTAAAATCATTAATTGATCATATAAATGCATTTGTATTCTGAATTGAGCTGCGTTTCAATAGTGACATTGCTGTTACACCCTGCGGGACCGACATGCCCAAACTGCTGGATTCTTTCACGCTGGCGCTGATCTCCACCGTCGCGCTGGCCAGTCTGCTGCCCTGCTCCGGCGAGGCTGCGCAGATTTTCAACCTCGTCACCAACCTGGCCATCGGCCTGCTGTTCTTTCTGCACGGCGCCAAGCTGTCGCGGGACGCGGTGCTGGCCGGCGCCGGACACTGGCGTCTGCACTTGACGGTGCTGGCCTGCACCTTCGCCCTGTTTCCCTTGCTGGGCATGCTGCTCAAGCCGGTGCTGACCCCGCTGGTGACGCCGGAGCTGTATCTGGGCGTGCTGTATCTGTGCATGCTGCCGTCCACCGTGCAATCGTCCATCGCCTTCACCTCGATGGCGCAGGGCAATGTGCCGGCGGCCATCTGCAGCGCCACCGCGTCCAATCTGCTGGGCATCTTCCTCACCCCGCTGCTGGTGGGCTGGCTGATCGTCGATCACGGCGGCGCCGGTCAAAACATGGGGTCGGCGCTGGACATCGTCTACCAGCTGCTGCTGCCGTTTGTGGCCGGCCAGATTGCCCGCCGCTGGATCGGGGGCTGGGTGGACCAGCACAAGGCGGTGCTGAAGTATGTGGACCAGGGATCGATTCTGATGGTGGTGTACACCGCTTTCAGCGCCGCGGTGATCAGCGGCCTGTGGCGGCAAACGCCGCCGGCCGCGCTGGCGGGGCTGCTGGTGGTCAATGGCGTGTTGCTGGGGCTGCTGCTGGCGATCACCACGCTGGCCGGCCGCAAGCTGGGCTTCAACCGCGAAGACCGGATCACCATCCTGTTCTGCGGTTCCAAGAAAAGCCTGGCCAGCGGCGTGCCGATGGCCAAGGTGCTGTTCGCCGGCCATGCCATCGGGGCCATCGTGCTGCCGCTGATGCTGTTCCACCAGATTCAGCTGATGGTGTGCGCGATGCTGGCCCAGCGTTACCGCAGCCGACAGATGCATTCAGCGCGGACCGGAACCCGCGCCTAGCCATCGCGCCCTCCCCGCCTGCGCGGGGATTTTTCATTGCGCCGCGTGCAGCAGCGCCAGATAGCGGTCGATCAGCTCCGGACCGTGCTCGGCATCCTGGTGGCCGGCGATGACGGTGTCGACATCCAGATGGAGTGCCTTGAGCTTTTCCAGCGTTTTGGGGTATTCCGCCAAGTCGGCATAGCGCATATTGCCCAGCTCCGGCTTGAGGATGCAGTTGCCATAAAGCACTTTCTCCCGCGGAAAATAGACGAAGATGCCGTCCTTGGTATGGGCCGGCCCCAGATAGAAGGCGCGCACCCGGTCGTTTTGCAAGGAGAAGTCGCCTGGAAACACTTGATCCGGCAACACCAGCGGCAAGGCCGGATAGTCGGGAAAACCCTGGCGGGTGAAGGCGACCACCTCGTCCCAGCCGGCGCGCATCTCGTCCGCCGTCAGCCGGGTGGACACGATGCGCGCACCTATGCTCTTCCAGTAGGCGTTGCCGCCGGCGCGATCGGTATGGTAGTTGGTGTTGATCACCTCGGTGATCGGCTTATCGGTCACGCGGCGGATCTGTTCCGCCAGTTCGCGCGCGGTATCCGGCGTCCAGGTCGCCCCCACCACGGTCACGTGCGCGCTGCCGATATACACCACCGAATTCTCCCGCGTGTAGTAGCTGTCTTCCGCCACATAAACGCTGCCGCGCACCGGCTTCAACGCCATCTTTCCATCCGCGGCGCCAGCCGTCGCCGCCCAGACCAAAGCCAGGGCCCATGCCGCCAGGCGACCGCCCATCTTGAATATTTTGTGCATTCCATCATCCATCAGTGTTGATAATTAAGCCGCAAATCGTCCCGAAGCTTATCTGCGCGAGAACTTGCCGCCTGCTAGACGTTCAAATGGCGAATACCGGCGCTGCCATGCCGGCAATAAATTGTTTTAAAAAGAAAAACCGCCGAATGTCCGTGACAAAAATTCTAGGGGCGGCGTTCTGCTTGGTAAACGCCGCCAACCGTAACTTCCGTAACCACAAACCGCGATGATCCCGCCCGCCGCCGATTTTTGTTTCGAGCTCAGTTCGCCATATCACGCCGCCGGCGCCCCGGCCCGTTTCCAGTCGCTATGGCTGCTGGTCCGCTTGTATTACGCCAGCGTCCATGAAGATGGTCCGCTGCCGGCCGCCGCCTTGCGGCAGCGTTTTCCGGCCACGCGCGGATTGCGCATGCTGGTATCGCGCGCCTTCGCCGACTTTGCCCGCTGGGGGGTGGAAGTGGGCTGGGGGCCGCCGGGACGCGTGGCTGTGGCGCTGCTGAATCCTGCCGGGCGCAGCCGCGGCCCGTTCTGGCTGCCGGCAAGCACGCTGCAACGGCTGCGCTTCACGCTGCAAGGGCAAGCGGCCGGACGCGAGGCGCTGGAGCAGTTTCTGGGATTGCACGCCGCCTTGACAGCCGGCGCGGACGACCCGCTGGCCGAGCTGATGCAGGATCTTGATTACTGGAGCCGGCTAACGCAGGCGATCCGGGACGAGCGCGATGGCCAGGGCCGGCAGTCGGGACGCCAGACCGCCGCCGCCTTTCATGCCGCCAGCGCATGCGCGCACAACGATTTCCAGCAGGCGCTGGCCTTGATGAAGGAGAGCCTGGCCTGGCGCCGCAGCGCGCAAATGGACGATAGCCGGGTGGCGCTGAAACGGCTGGGCCGCGCCCTGGCGGGAAGCCGTTTCGCCAATGCCCAACCCACCTTCGCCGCGATGGCGCGCATCGCCGAGGCCTGGGACGGCTATGCGCGCGGCGAGACCGCGGCGGCAGAAGCCAGCCTGGCCCAGCTGCATGCCTCTCCCGAGCTGCAGCCGGTGTTCCGCTACAACCCGCGGGTCCGTTTCGAATGCCTGAACCTGAGCGCGCTGCTGCACAAGCAGGCGGCGCTAAGCGACAATCAGCCCCAGCGGGCGCAGGCCGCGCTGCAAGCCTTGGCCGGCGCGTTGGAGGCCGCCTACGAAGCCGACTCGATAGACTCCGCCCAACATGTGGCGGCCAATATCGGCTGGTGCCTGTGGCTGTTCTGGCGGCAGCGGCTGATCGACGGCGAGCGCGCGCTGCCGGCGGAGGCGATGCAGCGCCAAGCGATACGCTGGCTGGGCTTGTCGGAATGGATTTGCGACCGTTTTGGCGGCGGCAATGGCTCGGCCTGGAACACCATTTTTCTGCTGCGCGTCGCCCGCGGAAACTGCGCTGGCGACATCCATCCCTCGCTGGCGGCTTTCCAGTCCAACCGCCCCTTTCCGCCGTCCCAGTTAGGCAAGGCGCTGAAGCTCAGTCCTTGTCCATTCTCGCCGGCCAAGGGTTATGGCAACTGGTCGGCCTTGGCGGAATTGACGCTGGAAGAGCATGATCAGGGCCGGCTGCCGCTGGCGCCGCTGCAACTGGCGAATCTGTTGCTGGAAACGCTATGGTTCCAGGCGCAGGAACAGGGACTGAGCCGCGCAGCCTGCGGCAACGCCGCGCGGCTGCTGGCCTTGCTGCCCGAGCTGCGCCGCAATGAGCGCAGTTTCTTCCGCGCGGAGCTGGCCACCCTGCCGCAGGAATTGCTGGAAACGACTTAAAAAATACCCCGCGTCATTTCGGCGCGGGGCATCGGTTGCGGCATCCAGGCGCTTACAGATCGCTGAGCCAGGCTTTTTCCTTCAATTCCTTCAATTCGTCGCGGATGCGCGCGGCCTTTTCGAACTCCAGGTTGCGCGCCGCCTCCAGCATGTCCTTCTCCAGGCGCTTGATCTCCTTGGCCAGCGTCTTCTCGTCCATCATCGCCACCTTGGCCTCGTCCACCAGCTTCTTGCGCTCGGCCTCGACGCTGTAAACGCCATCGATGATGTCCTTCACCCTCTTCTCCACCCCCTTGGGCGTGATGCCGTGCTCGGCGTTGAACGCCATCTGCTTGGCGCGGCGGCGCTCGGTCTCGTCCATCGCCCGCTTCATGGAGTCGGTGATGCGATCCGCGTACAGCAATGCCCTGCCGTGCAGATTGCGCGCGGCGCGGCCTATGGTCTGGATCAGGCTGCGCTCGCTGCGCAGGAAGCCCTCCTTGTCAGCGTCCAGGATGGCCACCAGGCTGACCTCCGGGATGTCCAGGCCTTCCCGCAGCAGGTTGATGCCGATCAGCACGTCGAACATGCCGAGCCGCAGGTCGCGGATGATTTCCACCCGTTCGACGGTGTCGATGTCGCTGTGCAGATAGCGCACCTTGATGCCGTGCTCGGTGTAGTAATCGGCCAATTGCTCGGCCATGCGCTTGGTCAGCGTGGTGACCAGCACGCGTTCGCCCCGCTCCATGCGCAAGCGGATTTCGGACAGCAGATCATCCACTTGCGTCGCCACCGGACGGATCTCGATTTCCGGGTCCACCAGGCCGGTCGGCCGCACCACCTGCTCCACCACTTGGCCGGCATGCTCCTTCTCGTAAACCGCCGGCGTGGCGGAGACGAAGATGGTCTGCGGCATCAACTGCTCGAACTCATGGAACTTCAGCGGCCGGTTGTCTGCGGCCGAGGGCAGGCGGAAGCCATATTCCACCAGATTGGCCTTGCGCGCCGCGTCGCCCTTGTACATCGCCCCCACCTGCGGCACGGTGACGTGGCTCTCGTCGATGAACATCAGCGCGTTCTTGGGCAGGTAGTCGATCAGCGTCGGCGGCGGATCGCCGGGGCCGCGGCCGGAGAAATGGCGCGAATAGTTTTCGATGCCCTTGCAGAAACCCATCTCATACAGCATTTCCAGGTCGAAGCGGGTGCGCTGCTCGATGCGCTGCGCCTCCACCAGCTTGCCCTCTTTCTGGTACCACTCGATGCGGTGGCGCAGCTCCTCCTTGATCTGCTCGCAGGCGCGCAGCACGGTGTCGCGCGGCGTCACGTAGTGGCTGGACGGAAACACCGTGAAGCGGCCGACGCGCTGCTTGGTGACGCCGGTCAAGGGATCGAACAGCGTCAGCGTTTCCACCTCGTCGTCGAACAGGCTGACGCGCAGGGCGGTGTCACTGCTTTCCGCCGGATAGATGTCGATCACGTCTCCGCGCACGCGGAAGGTGCCGCGGCCGAAGTCGATATCGTTGCGGCTGTACTGCATGGTGGTGAGCCGGCTGATCATCTCGCGCTGCGGCGTGGTCTCGCCTTCCTTCAGATGCAGGATCATCTGATGGTAGTCGGACGGATCGCCGATACCGTAAATCGCCGACACCGTCGCCACGATGATGCAGTCGGGACGTTCCAATATCGACTTGGTGGCCGACAGCCGCATCTGCTCGATGTGCTCGTTGATGCTGGAGTCTTTCTCGATGAACAGGTCGCGGCTGGGAACGTAAGCTTCCGGCTGGTAGTAGTCGTAATAGGAGACGAAATACTCCACCGCGTTGTGCGGGAAGAATTCGCGCATCTCGCTGTACAACTGCGCCGCCAGCGTCTTGTTGTGCGCCATGATGATGGCCGGCCGCCCGGTCTGGGCGATGACGTTGGCCATGGTGTAGGTCTTGCCGGAACCGGTCACCCCCAGCAGGGTCTGGTAGGACAGGCCGTCGGACAACCCCTCCACCAGTTGGGCGATGGCGGCGGGCTGGTCGCCGGCCGGCGCAAACGGCTGGTTCAGTTGAAATGGACTGTCGGGAAAGGTTAGCAGCATGGCAAGAGGGGCGGATCGGGTGGCGAAGCCGATGATTTTACGCTTGTCCGGAGCGGTTCACACCTCCTGCGGAAGAAGACCGGCAACGCCCCGGCCGGAACACACTGCGGAATTGCTTTTTTGCCCTACACAGCGCGACAACATTGTTTAAAATGCAGACAGGACCCTGCGGGCAGCCCGCTTGCAAGATGCCGTCATCTTGGCGACATTTGGCAACCAATGCCCTCGGGATATCGTCCTGTTTCCTCCAAAATAAGCTCACATAAGCGGAGTGACGCATGATCAAGAAAATCGCAAGTCTGCTGGTATCGGCGGCTCTGGCCATGCCGGTAATGGCGGCTCCGCCGCACGGCGTGATGGTAGCCAGCGAGATGTCCGGCTACAGCGCCCCCCGGCTCAATTCCCGTTCGGTGCTGGTCATCAACGGCAGCACAGGTGAAACCCTTTACGAAAAGAACACTCATCAAAGGATGCCGATCGCGTCGATCAGCAAGCTGATGACGGCGATGGTGCTGCTCGATTCCGGGGCGCCGCTGGACGAGCAGGTGACGGTATCCAATGCGGAGATAGACCGCGTCAAGCACACCACCTCGCGCCTGGCCGTCGGCACCACGCTCAGCCGCAAGGAAATGCTGCTGTTGGCGCTGATGTCGTCGGAAAACCGCGCCGCCGCCACGCTGGCGCGCACCACCTTCCCCGGCGGCACCGCCGCCTTCGTGGAGCGGATGAACCGCAAGGCGCGCAGCCTGGGCATGACCGAAACCATCTTCCACGATCCGACCGGCCTTGATGTGCGCAACACCTCCACCGCCGCCGATCTGGCCAAGATGGTCAAAGCCGCCGACGACTACCCGCTGATCCGCGAATTCACCACCACCGAGCAACACCAGATCGTTTCGGCGCGCAACCGCGTGCTGCGCTACAAGAACAGCAATGCCCTGGTGCGCGAAGGCGACTGGGACATCGCGGTGCAAAAGACCGGCTACATCCAGGAAGCCGGCCGCTGCATGGTGCTGCAGGCCACCGTCGGTTCTCAGCCGCTGATCATCGTGCTGCTCGATGCCGGCGCCAGCTCCGCGCGGGTGCACGACGCCAAGAACATCAAAACCTGGCTGGAAGCCCACCCGGGCAGTTGGCTGGCTGGTTAAACACAATGCCATACCAGGGCCGCGTATTCCGCATGGAGTGCGCGGCTTTTTTCATGCCATACTGCTCAACTGACTAGGGAGCCCGCCTTGAACATCCGCATCACCGCCGCCCGGCCGCAGGATTCGGCCGACATCCATCGTTTCATCACCGAACTGGCCATCTACGAGCGCGCCGAGCGCGAAATGGTGGCCAGCGTCGCCGACATCGAGGCCTCGCTGTTCGGCCCTAAAGCCAAGGCCCAAGCGCTGATGTGTCATGTTGAAGGCGTACTGGCCGGCTTCGCCGTGTACTTCTTCAGCTATTCCACTTGGCTGGGCAAGAACGGACTGTATCTGGAAGACCTGTACATCACGCCGGAAATGCGCGGCGCAGGCGCAGGCAAAGCGCTATTGAAATACCTGGCGCAATTGGCTTGCGAACACGATTGCGGACGCTTCGAATGGAGCGTGCTGGACTGGAACCAGCCGGCGATAGACTTCTACCAGTCCATAGGCGCCAAGCCGCAGGCCGAATGGATACGCTACCGGCTGGCCGGAGACGATTTGCGCCGCTTCGCTCACGGCGAAGAAACGATAACTGCCTGATCAAGGGCGTGCCCACGCCTATGATCCGACTTGTCCGCCACCCACAGGAGAATCGATATGCGCCATACCCTGCTGATCGCCAGCCTGCTCGCCCTGCCGCTGGCCGCCCAGGCCGATGGTTTCAAACTGAGCAGCGCCAGCATAGCCGACGGCAAGCCGCTGAGCCTGCGCCAGGTATACAAGGGCTTCGGCTGCGAAGGCGGCAACATCTCGCCGCAGCTGTCGTGGAGCGGCGCGCCGGCCGGGACCAAGAGCTTCGCCATCACGGCCTATGACCCGGACGCGCCCACCGGCAGCGGCTGGTGGCACTGGACCGTGGTGAATCTGCCCGCCAACACGCATGCGCTGGCAGAGGGCGCCGGCAGCACGGGCGGCGCATTGCCGGAAGGCGCAGTGCAGGGCCGCACCGACTTCGGCGAATCGCGCTTCGGCGGCGCCTGCCCGCCGGTTGGCGACAAGCCGCACCGCTACCAATTCACCGTCTGGGCGCTCAAGGTGGACAAGCTGCCGGTGGATGCCAACGCCAGCGGCGCGCTGGTAGGCTTCATGCTGAACGCCAACGCGCTGGGCAAGGCAAGCATCACCGCCACTTACGGCCGCTGATCCAACCGCGCGGGGGCATTTGCGCCCCCGCCGCCATCAGGCCGCCGCATTGTCCAATCGCAACAGGCGCGCCTCGTCTATGCCGACGCCTATCTCGCCGCCGACAAAAAGCGAGTCCTGCCAACGCGCGGCCTCGCGCGCGGACAGGCTCAGCGCCAGCTCCCCCGCCTGGGCAGCCACCTTGACCCGCGCGCCGTCCGGCAGCCAGGTCAGCTCGACGATGCGCGCCGGCGGCTGATCGGTCCCTAATAGAATGGCCTGGGGCGGAACCACGGCATGGGCCAGCACATTTTCGTAGCCGATGAAACGAGCCAACCAAGCGTGATTTGGCGCAGCCAGCAAGCGCTGAGGCGTATCGCATTGCAGCAACCGGCCATCCTTCAGCACCGCCACCCGATCCGCCAGCGCAAAGGCTTCGTCGCGATCATGCGTGACGATGATCACCGGCACGCCTGCCTCACGCAGCAGGCTGCGGAATTCGCGCTGCAGCTGCCGCCGCAGATCCGCGTCCAGGCTGGAGAACGGTTCGTCCAGCAACAATAGCCGCGGCTGCGTCGCCAGCGCCCGCGCCAGCGCCACCCGCTGCTGCTCGCCGCCGGACAGCGTCCACACCTTGCGCTTGGCATGGTCGGCCAAGCCCACCCGCGACAGCATGGCCTGCGCCTGGCAAGCGGCTTCGCGCTTCGCCACGCCCTGCTCGATCAGGCCGAACATCACATTGCCCAGCGCATCCAGGTGCGGAAACAGGGCGAAATCTTGAAACATCAGGGCAAAACCGCGCCGCTCAGGCGGCAAGGCGGCCAGATCCACGCCGTCAAAGCGCAGCTCGCCGCTATCCGGCCGCTCCAGCCCGGCGATCATCTTCAGCAAGGTGCTTTTGCCGCAGCCGGACGGGCCCAGCAAGGCCAGGGTTTCGCCGGCTGCGACGGTCAGCGACACCTCATCGGCCACTACGCGCGCGCCAAATCGTTTATTCAGGTTTCGCAGAGTCAGCACGGCTGTTCTCCCAATGGCCGGCGCCGCCGGCGGTTTCGATGATCCAGAAAGCGATGACCGCCAGCAGCATCAACAGGCAGGACAGCTGCATCGCCGCGTCTGCGTTGGCCTGCCCCGGCCGCCCCAGCCACTGGTAGATCAGAGTGGTCAGTGTCAACCACTCCGGCCGCGACAGAAACAGCGTGACGGCGAACTCGCCCACCGCAGTGGCGGCGGCAAAAGCCAAGCCGCGCCGCAAGGCCGGCTGCAACAGCGGCCATTGCACGCGGCGGAACACTCGCCACGGACTGGCGCCCAGGCTGCGCGCGGCTGCGCGCCAATGCGGCGGCTGGCCGTCCAGCGCGGTCAGCAGCGCCTTGGCCACAAAGGGATAGGCCAGCAAGGCATAAGCCGCCAGCAGCAAAGCCAGCGCGGCGGTCCATTGCGGATACAGCAGCAACAGGCCAAAGGCCACGCATACCGGCGAGATGACAAACGGCAGGAAAATCAGCGCGCGCAGCGGCAGGCTGCGGCCGCAAGCCCAGGCATGCGCCAGCCCCAGCGCGCCCGCGGCCAGCACGGTCAGGCCGGTGAAGCGGACGCTGTTCCACAGCGCCAGCCGGGCATCGTCGTCCCATAGCGCCAGCCAGCCGGACGCGGCGGCCAGTCCGCGCCACAGCACGGCCAGGAGCGGCAGGCCGGCAAACAATAGCAAAGCCGCCAGCGCGGCAGACAACGCCAGCTTTTCCCTCAGTTTGGATACCGGCTTCAACGGCAGCGGCTCGACCTTGGCCGCCGTCGCCAGCTTCCGCGCCAGCCAGGCGTACAGCGCGGCGATGCCGCCGCACACCGCCAACACCAGCAAAGCCAGCGCGCCGGCGTCGGCCAGGTTCAGCTCGTAGGCCACCAGAGTATAGATTTCCACTTCCAGCGTGGCGTAACGCTGGCCGCCCAGGATCAGCGCCAGCCCAAAGCCGGAGAAGCAATACAGGAAGACCAGGCACAGGCTGGACAACAGCCAGGGCAAGGCCGCCGGCCATTCCACCCGCCAGAACGCACGCCACGGCGTGGCGCCCAGCGTGCGCGCGGCGGCCAGCCGGCTGGCCGGCACCTGGGAGAAGCCATCGCAGCCGGCGCGCACCACCAGCGGCAGATTGAAGAACAGATTGCCGTACAACAGCAGCCACGGCGTGTCCTGCAGATTGACGCCGAACAGTCCCTGCGGACCGAACAGCGCCAGCACGCCCATCGCCGCCACCAGCGTCGGCATCACAAAGGGCAGCATCAACAGGCGCAGCAACAGGCCGCGGCCGGCAAAACGATAGCGCGCCAACAGCCAGGCCAGCGGCGCGCCCAGCAGCAGGCACAACAAGGCGCTGGCGGCCGCCTGGCTCAGCGACCACAACAGGCGCCAGCGCAGATACGGATCGCTCAGCAGGCCGGGGCTGAACTGCAGGCCACCCTCGGCCAGCAGCCGAAGCAGCGGCAAAATCGCCAGCAGGAATAGAAACAACAGGGGCAGGCCGGCGAGCGCCTGCCTGGGTACATCGAAACGCTTCAAACAAGCACTCCAGACAACGGCCAATCAGCCGTCAATACATCCTCGCAACCGTCTTCGTCGCGCACCTGGCCCACCTTGGCGAAGCCCAGTTGCGCCGCCAAGGCGTGCGACGGGAGATTGCCCGGCTCGATCGACAACACCAGCCGCGCCACGCCGCCCTGCTCCACCGCCCAGCCGGCCATCGCCAGCAGCGCCTCGCGGGCATAACCCTGGCGGCGGAAGGCCGGGTACACCGCGTAGCCCAGCTCCACGTCGCCATAGCCGTTCAGGTACGGATGGCCGGGCATGGTGTGGAAATTGATGTGGCCGACCATGGCCAGGTCTTCGCGACGCAGCATCGCGCGCACTGACCACGGCGCGTAAGCCGGGTCTTCCGCCATGTCCTGCAGCCGCATCGCCATCAGCGGCCGCTCCGCCAGCCAGTCGGCGGGGAGCGGGCAACCCAGCTGCGCGGCTGCGGCGCTTGAGTCGCCGTACAGGCAAGTCTGCAAAAAGTCCGCATCGAGGTGGCGCATGATCAGGCGGGGACTGATGATGTCAGCGATCATCCTGTTTCTCCAGATTGTCATGATCGAATCATGGCAGAAACCGGCCGCTTCAGGCATCAATTACCAGACTTCAACACCACCCGCGTCCAGCGGCTGACCCAGCCGCGCTGCTTGGCGGCCAGCGTGGCGCTGTCGGGGGTGTCATGCGCGGTGGGCTGTTCGGCATGCTTGAACACCGGGTCCAGCGCGATATTGTCCATCGCCGGGTACATCCACATTTGCGTCGGGATGGCCTTTTGCACCGCATCCGAGCGCAGGAAGGCGATGAACTGTTGCGCCAGCTTCGGCTCCTTGCCGCCCTTGACCAGCGCCGCGCCTTCCACTTGGCGGAACACCGTGCCCGGCAACAGCAGGTTGCCGGTCGGGGCATCCGTCAGCTTTTCCTTGCTGTAGAACACTTCGGCCGCCGGGCTGGTGGCGTAGCTGACCACGATGGGCCGGCCGCCGCCGTTCTTGGAGAAGTCGGTGTAATACGCTTCGGTCCAGCCCTTGCTGACCTTCAGGCCGTTGTCGCGCAGCTTGCCCCAAAGCACGAACGCCTTGTCTTCGCCCAAGGCGTGGATGGTGGCGGCCAGAAAAGCCAGGCCCGGACTGGACGTGGCCGGATTTTCCACCACCAGCAGGTTTTTGTAGGCCGGCAACGTCAGGTCGTTCAGGGACTTAGGCAAGGGCAGCTTGTTCTTGGCGAACCAGGTCTTGTCGTAGTTCAAGGTGACATAGCCGTAGTCGATGGCGGCTGCGCCCGGCAGGCTAACCTTGCCGCCGCGAGCCAGATCGGCCGGCAGCGGCGCCAGCGCGCCGGCTTGCTCGGCCTTGCCGATCAGGCTGTTGTCGATGCCGAACACCACATCGGCAATCGGCGCGGACTTGGTCAGAATCAGCTTGTTGACCATCTCGCCGGCATCGCCGGCCTTGATGATGGACACCTTGGCGCCGGTCTGCTTTTCAAAGGCCGCCAGCAGCGGCTTGTCCACGCTGAAGGAGCTATGCGCCAGCACGCGCAACTCGGCGGCTTGGACGGAAAGGCCGGACAGGCTCAGGGCAAGGACAACAAGCTTGGGAAACCACTTCATGAAATTCTCCGTACAGAAACGACGGAGCAAGCGGGCATGCGGGAGACTTCCCGCGCATCACGCTCCCTCCGCTGGCATGACCCAGATCAGGTTCTCAGGGTGTCTCTCAGCCCGCATGGCGGGCACCCCCGGTGATAGGGCCACAGTATAACGGAGAATACGGCAAACAACTTAACACTCTGCCCCATTCGCTTAATACCGCAGCGAAAAGTAGCCACTATGCTGACATCGCTCGCTCAAGAATCCACCCGAAAAGGGGGAAGACAACCATGAAACGAATCCTGCTGGCCGCCGTCCTGTGCGGCCTGCCCTTGTGCGCCCTGGCCGACATCGGCGTAGACGGCGCGCGCCACCTGTTGCTGCGCACCGGCTTCGGCGCCAATCCGGCGCAAATCGCCGTTTTCGCGCCGCTGAGCCGCGAGGCGGCGGTGGACAAGATTCTGGCCGGCGCGCGCACTCAGGCCGTCACGCCGCCGCCGGGCTGGGCCAATGAGCCGTTCGAACGCCCCGGCCAGCCCGGCCTCTCCGAAGAACAGAAAAAAGCGCTGCAGCAGGAGCGCAACCAGCACGCGGTGGAGCTGCGCAGCTGGTGGCTGACCGAAATGCGCGACACGCCGTCGCCATTGACCGAGAAAATGACCCTGTTCTGGCACAACCATTTCGTGTCGGCGCTGGACAAGGTGCGCTCGCCGCAAATGATGTACCAGCAGAACCTGCTGCTGCGCCACTACGCGCTGGGCGACTTCGGCCAGCTCTTGCACGCGGTGGCGCGCGATCCGGCGATGATGCGTTATCTGGATACCGCCAATAACCGCAAGGAGCAGCCGAACGAGAACTTCGCGCGCGAAGTGATGGAGCTGTTCACGCTGGGCGAGGGCCATTACACGGAACAGGATATCCGCGAAGCGGCGCGCGCCTTCACCGGCTGGGGCCTGGACCATGACGACCAATTCATCGTCCGCCCGCGGTTGCGCGACACCGGCGACAAGCTCATCTTCGGCCAGCGCGGCAATTTCGACGGCGACGACGTGGTCGATCTGTTGCTGCAGCAGCCGCAAACCTCGGTATTCATCACCAACAAGCTGTGGCGCAATTTTGTATCGCCCACGCCGGACGCCGCTGCGGTCAACAAGCTGGCGGCCGACTTCCGCCGCAATCATTATCAGTTAAAGCCCTTGATGCGCGCGCTGCTGCTGACGCCGCAGTTCTGGCGCAGCCAGGGCCAACTGGTGAAATCGCCGGTGGAACTGACGGTCGGCACGCTGGTGACGTTTGACCTGATGCCGCCGGATTGGCGCGTGATCGCCGGGCTGAACCGCCAACTGGGGCAGGACGTGTTCGCGCCGCCCAATGTCAAAGGCTGGCCCGGCGGCGAAGCCTGGATCAACAGCGCCACCCTGCTGACACGCAAGCAGTTTCTGGACCGCATCACCCACGACGCCGCCCCGGCGCGCGACGCCTTCGCCCAAGCGGACGGCAGCATGAACGAGATGGCGGGCCGCGAGGCGCGAATCAACCGCTTCGTCGCCAAGGGCGTGGCGTCGATGAAGCTGCAGCCGGACGAATGGGCTGCCATCTATGACGTGAAGAGCGCGTCCGACGCGGCGCGGATGCTGCTGGCGGTGCCGCCGGCCAATCCCTTGCCGCAGGGAGAAAGCGGCGCCAAGGCCATCGCCCAGTTGCTGATGGACCCGTCCTACCAGGTGGAATGAGGAGCCTGCCATGTTCAAACGACGCGAATTCCTGAAAGCCGCCGGCGCGGGACTGATGATGACGGTGCTGCCCAATCTGTCCTGGGCGCTGGCGCCGGCAGGCTACAAACGGCTCTTGGTGCTGGTGGAGCTCAAAGGCGGCAACGACGGCCTCAACACCGTGGTGCCCTACGCCAGCGCCGACTACTACCGGCTGCGCCCCGGCATCGCCATCGCCCGCGAGCAGGTGCTGCAGCTCAATGGCGAAATCGGCCTGCACCCTTCCCTGGCGCCGCTGATGCCGCTGTGGCAGGACAAGCAGCTGGCGTTGCTGCAGAGCGTGGGCTATCCCGACCCGAATCTGTCGCACTTCCGCTCGATCGAAATCTGGGATACCGCCTCGGCCAGCCAGCAATTCCTGACCGAAGGCTGGCTGACGCGGCTGTTCCGCGAGCAGCCGACGCCGAAGAACTTCGCCGCCGATGGCGTAGTGCTGTCCAGCCAGGTGCTGGGACCGCTCGATGGCGGCTCGCGCGCCGTGGTGCTGTTGAATCCGCAGGACTTCGCGCGCCAGGCCAAGCTGGTGGCGGACCAACAGCCGGGCCACGCCGGCTCGGCGCTGGAGCACATCCTGAAAGTGGAAGGCGATATCCGCCAGGCCGCCGCCAGCCTGGCCCCGCTGCCGCGCACCGCGGCGAGCGAATCGCCCACCGCCGGCCCCAAACCCAATGGCGGCTTCGGCAACGCGGTACGCACCCTGACCGACACGCTGTCACGCGGCGTGGATATTGCGGTGGCGCGCATCACGCTGACCGGTTTCGACACCCACGGCAACCAGCAGCCGACGCAGGCGCGGCTGCTAGCCGAACTGGCCGATGGCCTGGCGCAGCTAAGAAGCGAGATGACGCGGCTGGGCCGCTGGGATGACACGCTGGTGCTGACCTACGCCGAATTCGGCCGCCGCCCGCGCGAGAACGGCAATCGCGGCACGGATCACGGCACGGCCAATGCGCACTTCGCACTGGGCGGCCGCGTCAACGGCGGGCTATACGGCGCCACGCCGCAGCTGGCCGGCGTCAGCGAGGGCAATCTCCCGCATGCCATAGATTTTCGCCAGGTCTACGCCACGGCGATGGAGAACTGGTGGGGCAAGGACAGCCGCAATGTGCTGGGAGACCGCTTTTCCACCCTGCCGCTGTTGCGCGCTTGAACCTTCAATGCTCCGGGTACGGCACGCCGAACTGGCTGCGATAGAGACGCGCCACCGTGCCGTCCTGCCGCATGGCCTGCAAGGCATCGGCAAAGGCCCGGCACTGCTGGACCGGCACGCTGCGACGGCTGAAAACATAGTAGGCCTGGCCCACAAACCACTTGGGCGGCAAGGCAACCATCTGCGGACTTTGCGGCAATCTGGCCACTTCGCGCTGCGCAGTGATGCTGTTGGCCAGCAACAGATCAATGCGCCCCAGTTGCAGCTTGCGGAAACTGCCATCCAGGGTCTCGCCGATATCCACGCTTACCGATTTGGGCGGTGCCTGCAGCCAATGGTCGAGGGCATCGCCGTAACTGTCGCCGCGGGTCACGCCTAGGCGGAGATGGCCTAGACGGCCCAGATCCTCCAGTTTACGCACCGGCCAGCGCGCCATGCGGTCACGCCGCGCCCATAGTTGCACCATGGTCGGGCTATAGCCCTGGACAAAGCAGGCATAGGCCTCCCGCTCCGGCGTCTTCAAGGCCTGCATCGCCGCATCCAGCTGACCCAGACGCAGCTGCTGCAAAGTGCGCGGCCACGGCAAGCGCCGGTAGGTCATGCGACACCCCAGTTTGGCGGCAGCCTGATTCAGCAAGGCCGCCGAATACCCGGCTACCTGCTCATCGCGCCCCTGGTATTGAAATGGCGGCCATTCATCCCAGCCCACGCTCAACGGCCGATCGCAGACGCCGCCCGCCAATGCCGGCAGGGCAAACGCGCTCAACAAAACCCCTCGGATCCAGCCCACGCCCTCTCCTTCGCAAGCAGGCGGCAAGCCCGCTGCTGCTCTCCTAAAATGTACGATAGAATCGTCCACATCACCCAGCAAACCGCATGGAATGCCTAGCCGATGACCAGCAACAACACCAAGAGCAACAGCCAGGCCGAGCCGGAGACGGAAGAGATTCCGCTATTGCCGCCGGAGAACGAAGCCAGCCTGGCCAACCATGCCATCCCGCTGGGGGAAACCATTCTGACCCTTCAGGTCGGCCCCCATCCCATCTACGGCATTCTGCAGCGCAGCCGCGCCGTCACCAGCCAATCCGACTACTACCGCCTGCAGTTCCGCGGCTACGCCCGTTCCGATGGCAGCCACTGGCACCCGATGGAGGGCGACGACAGCCGTTTCCACGCCTTGTACAACATGGCCTGGGTGCGCGTGGATCGTCCCAGCAAGACCGTCACCTTCGGCCCCAAGAACGGCGTGCATTGCAGCCCCGGGCTGGAAGGCACGGGCCTAGACACTTATTTGTTCGGCAATGCGGTCGCCTGGGCCAAGAGCACCTGTCCCGACTACGCCATCGCCCCCGGCCTGGTCACCCTCAGCCAGCCGGCCACCGAAGAGGAACAAACCCGAAAACACTCGTTCTACGCGGGACAGGGCTTTCAGTTTGAATGGCAAGACCCGGCCCAACGCAGCGCCTTGTACTTCAAAGACAAAGTCAGCAAGCTGCTGGGAGTGTGGAACAAAGACACGGTGCATGAATTCGGTGGCGAGGAAATGCTGAAAATGCTGGCCAGCCAGGATGAGGCCAGGGCGGAACTGCAACAGAAGCTGGACGTGGCGGAAAACGCGCAGGACCAGATGAAACGCGCGCTGCAGAAGGAAAAGAATACATCGCAAATTCTGACCGGCGTGCTGATCCTGGCCGCCATCATCGGCATCTGGGCCGTGCTATAGGGCCAGTCACCCGGGCGATGCCCAGGTCGGAGGGGAGCGCGCTTTGCCCGCCGCTCCCGCTCCGACGGCAGATTCGCCATCCTGCACTATCGCCTCCTAAGAGCCTGTTTACGATTTTCTCGTCATCCCTGACATTTCGGGGATGACGGAAAAGGACTACGCAAGCATCATCGATCGCAAAAATTAGTTTTCCCGAAACTGTGGGAGCTTGAAGCCAATACCCAACGTAAGAGCGGCGGCGAAAGGTAAGCTGTTTATGCGACCAAACCGTTTACCCTCACCACCGTGGACTGACCGGCTCCGTATAGCAGATGCGCCCAATGCGCCTCATCATTGGCAAACAGCTTGAACAGCGCCTCGCCATGCCGCGGCGGATCCAGCGGCAGCAAAAATACTGACTGTCCCTGAATGGGGGCGTTAGGCGCCTTCCCGGCCGAGCGCCAGTTTGGCAAGCGTTGCGAGGACGGCGTGGAATGGGGAGTGGCTTGCGGGGAGTTCATGCGTGGGCACCCATTTCTATATCGGCTAACGACGAGGAACCATGAAAACGGCGCTTCAGCGAAGCGCCGGCTAAAGAATTTCAGTATTTTGCAATGAAACGACGCCTCACCAAACCCATCCTAAAGGACAGGTGGTGCGCTCAAACCAGCGCCCGCCCCGTCAGCTTTTCCAACTGCCGCAGCGGCGACTTGCCCTGATCATCCATTTTCTCTAATGGCAGCCACAAGGTCTGCTCCAGCATGAACTGCCCGGACATCACGGCGTGCGAGGCATGGTCGGAAAAGCAGATCCAGGCGCCGCCCGGCGCGAACGGCACGGTTTGCTGCGGACAATCCCTTTGGTACGCCAGGTCGGCCTTCATCGCGTCGTGCAGGTGCAGCATGATGTGGTCGTAGGCGCTGCGCTTGCGCTTGGTGATTTTCAGCGCTGCCAGCAGCGCGGCCGAGCCGGGCCATTGCCTGGGCACGCGCGGCAGCATTGTCTTCGCCATGTCCTCAAACGGCTCGCCCACCCGCCACACCCGCGGCTCGCCCGCCGGATTGATGTTGCAGAACACGCGCAGAATGCGCTCGCCATAGGTGGGACGGGACGGGAAGGCATCCACATGCAAACGGCTATCATCCTTGCGCCAGGACGTTTTGCGGTCTTCCACCCGCACCAGCCGCAGGCTGGTCGGCGCGGCCCGCGTCTTGCCCTGATACTCCGGCAGCACTTGCGCCAACAACTGCGCCGCCGCTTGCTGATAACGCGAAATCAAGGCGCGCACTGCTTGCTGAGTGCCGTCTCCGCCCTGCACGCCGTGCAGGGCGCCGTTATCCGGTTCCAGGCTGATGTTCTTGCGCTTGGGATCGGCGATGGACGGGTTGAGCAAGGCCTGTTCCGCAGCGTTGAGACTGAAGCCGAAATCCGGCACATGCAGCACGGCGCCCGCCTCCAGTTTCTGCACCAAGCCCTGCTCTCCGCCCCTCACGCTGACGATACGCTCGACCATAAACTCCCCCTATCCAGACTCAACGACGGCAACCATGGCAGCCTTGCCGCGGGCCCTTTGCGCCGATTAAAGGCGAAAGGGTACACCCAAATCTATGACAAAGGCAGCCCGCCGCCAGGACAGCCTCGTCAGCGCTTTGATTTGCCTAAAAAATCCCGACGCGCAAAACCCCTACAAGCAGCCAGGCGATTCATGACAATAAACAATTGTTTATGCTGATTTTTTTACCGGATTGAGGCATAATGGCCGGCTGCCAGAAATAGACGTGAACGCATGACTACTCCGCAAGCCGCCAAACCGATCGATTCCTACCGCAAGTACTGGGCCAGCCGTTTCGGCACCGCCCCGTTCCTGCCGATGACCCGCGCCGAGATGGACCAACTGGGTTGGGACTCCTGCGACATCATCCTGGTCACCGGGGATTGCTACATCGACCATCCGAGCTTCGGCATGGCGCTGGTGGGCCGCTTGCTGGAGGCGCAGGGTTTCCGCGTGGGCATCATCGCCCAGCCGGATTGGCACAGCGCGGACGCGTTCCGCGAACTGGGCCGGCCCAATCTGTTCTTCGGCGTCACCGCCGGCAATATGGACTCGATGATCAATCGCTACACCGCGGACCGCAAGCCGCGCTCGGACGACGCCTACACGCCGCATGCGGCGCCGAACAAGCGCCCGGACCGCGCCGTCACCGTGTATGCCCAGCGCTGCCGCGAGGCCTATCCGGGCATAGGCGTGATGATAGGCTCGATCGAGGCCAGCTTGCGCCGCATCGCCCATTACGACTATTGGAGCGACAAAGTGCGCCAGTCGGTGCTGATCACGTCCAAGGCGGACATCCTGCTGTTCGGCAACGCCGAGCGCGCGCTGGTGGAAATCGCCCACCGCGCGGCCAAGGGCGAAAAACTGTCCGAGATGCGCGACATCCGCGGCACCGCCTTCATCGTGCCGCACGGCTGGAAGCCGGATGAAGAATGGCAGGAGATGGACTCCAGCGTGGTGGACGAGCCGGGCCGCGTCGATCCGCACCTGAATCCGTACCAGGAAATTCCCGAGCAGGCGGCCGAAGCCACCAGGGATATCGACCTGACCAAGCCGCAAGTCATCCGCATCGAATCCCGGGAAGAGCGGCTGGCCAAGCGCCGCGCGGAGCGCGCCAAAACCGTGCTGCGCATCCCGGCCTACGAAGCCGTGGCGCACGACCCGGTGCTGTACGCCCACGCCAGCCGCACGCTGCACCTGGAATCGAACCCCGGCAACGCCCGCGCGCTGGTGCAGCTGCACGGCGAACGCGACGTGTGGCTGAACCCGCCGCCGATTCCGCTTTCCACCGAGGAAATGGACTTCGTCTACGGCCTGCCCTACGCCCGCAATCCGCACCCCAGCTACGGCGACGCCCACATCCCGGCCTGGGAAATGATCAAGTATTCGGTCAACATCATGCGCGGCTGTTTCGGCGGCTGTACTTTCTGCTCCATCACCGAGCACGAGGGCCGCATCATCCAGAGCCGCTCGGAAGAATCCATCCTGCGCGAGATCGAAGAAATCCGCGACAAAACGCCGGGTTTCAAAGGCCACATCTCCGACCTGGGCGGCCCGACGGCCAATATGTACCGGCTGGCCTGCAAGGACCCGAAGATCGAATCGTCCTGCAGAAAGCTGTCCTGCGTGTTCCCGGACATCTGCGAGAACCTGAACACCGACCACAGCCATCTGATCCAGCTGTACCGCAAGGCGCGCGCGCTGCCGGGCGTGAAGAAGATCAACATCCAATCCGGCCTGCGCTACGACCTGGCCGTGCGCTCGCCCGAATACATCAAGGAGCTGGTGCAGCACCATGTGGGCGGCTATCTGAAGATCGCGCCGGAACACACCGAGGACGGCCCGCTGTCCAAGATGATGAAGCCGGGCATGGGCGCTTACGACAAGTTCAAGGAACTGTTCGAACGCTTCAGCCGCCAGGCCGGCAAGGAACAGTACCTGATCCCCTACTTCATCGCCGCCCACCCGGGCACCAGCGACGAAGACATGATGAATCTGGCGCTGTGGCTGAAGAAGAACAACTTCCGCCTGGACCAGGTGCAGACCTTCACCCCAACGCCGATGGCGCTGGCCACCACCATGTGGCACACGCGCCGCAACCCGCTGAAGCGGCTGGGCCGCAGCTCGGAAAAGGTGGACGTGGTGCGCGACGGTTACCGCCGCAAGCTGCACAAGGCTTTTCTGCGCTACCACCACCCGGACAACTGGCAGATCATCCACGACGCGCTGATCAATATGGGCCGCAGCGACCTGATCGGCCACAGCAAGCACTGCCTGATCCCGCCGACGCCGCCGGGCGACAAGGCCGCCGCCGTGCGCCACAAGATGGGCGCGACCATGAGCCGCGGCAAGCCGACTGGCGCAAGGCAAGCCCCCCAGGGGCAGCGCGGCAAGCCGGCAACCGTCGGCGCGCGCGGCACAGGCGGCAAGCCGGCCTCCGGCAAACCGCAGGCTGGCCGCTCGCCGGCCAAGCCTGGCGGCAAAACCGGCCGCAACCGCTGATCCAGCAGGCAAAAACGCCACGCCCCTCAAAAAGCGTGGCGTTTTTCAGCCAGAGCCGCATCAACGGCAATTTGGCGCAAATCATGCCAATGAACTATCGCTTATCTCATCGAACAGGCAAAATGGCGCCGTGCACGCCGCCATCGACATACCGCTTTTGAACGCACAATATAGCAACAAGCCCCGCCTAAACTGGTGAACGCTTGAGCGCGCCCCGCCGGCAAACCGGATGGAAAACAGCGCGGCAAGAACATAAACAACAGATCCCACGAGGCCAGCCATGATCCACATCGCCTTCGACCACAGCTATGCCCGCGACCTGCCCGGCGCATGGCAAGCCGCGCAGCCGGACATGCCGCCCGCGCCGGCGCTGCTGTTCTGGAATGCCGAACTGGCGGACGAACTGGGTCTGGACACGGCGCAAGCCAGCGCAGCCGAGCTGGCCCGCCTGTTTTCCGGCGCCAGCCTGCCTCCGGGCGCGCAACCCATCGCCCAGGCCTATGCCGGCCATCAGTTTGGCGGCTTGTCGCCGTCGCTGGGCGATGGCCGCGCGCTGCTGCTGGGCGAAGTGATCGATCGCCATGGCCAGCGCCGCGACATCGCCCTCAAAGGCAGCGGCCGCACCCCCTTCTCCCGCCGCGGCGACGGCAAGGCGGTGGTCGGGCCGATGCTGCGCGAACTGATCCTGGGCGAGGCGATGCAGGCGCTGGGCGTCCCCACTACCCGCGCGCTGGCGGTGGTAGCCACTGGCGAGGCTGTGCAACGCGAGCGCCAGCTGCCCGGCGCGGTGCTGACCCGCGTCGCCGCCAGCCATCTGCGCGTCGGCACCTTCCAGTACTTCGCCATCCACGGCGAAACCGATACGCTGAAAAAACTGGCCGACTACACCATCGCCCGCCATTACCCAGAACTGGCAAACCAAGACCATCGCTACCTGAGCCTGTTGAGCGCGGTGGCGGAGCGCCAGGCCGAGCTGATCGCCCGCTGGATGCACGCAGGCTTCATCCACGGCGTGATGAATACCGACAATATGGCGCTGTCCGGCGAAACCATAGACTTCGGCCCCTGCGCCTTCATGGACGCCCACCACCCGGATACGGTGTTCAGCTCCATCGACCACACCGGCCGCTACGCTTACGGCAACCAGCCGGCCATCGCGCAATGGAATCTGGCGCGCTTTGCCGAAACCCTGCTGCCGCTGATCGCGCCGGACGATCCCGGCTCCGCCGTCCCGGCCGCCACCGAAATCATCGAAGGCTTCGCCGACCGCTACCAAACCCACTGGCTGGATCAGGCGCGCCGCAAGTTCGGCCTGCTGGACGCCAAGGCGTCGGACAAGCAACTGCTGCAAGACTGGCTGGCGCTGCTGGCGGCCTATGGCGTGGATCACACCCTGGCCTGGCGCTATCTGGCCGACGAGGCCGAAGGCAAACCGGACAGGCTGGCCGCGCTGTTTCCCTCCGCATCGGTATTGGAACCGTGGCTCAAACAATGGCAAAACCGCCATGTGCCGCGCACCCGCCGCCCGCCCGACATCGCCGCCGCGATGCGCCGCGAAAACCCGCTGTACATCCCGCGCAATCACTTGGTGGAAGCAGCGCTGACCGCAGCCAGCGAGCATGGCGACATGGGGCCGACATTGACGCTATTGGAGGCGCTGAGCCAGCCATTCAACGAGCGAGAAGGCCTGGAACGTTACGCGCTGCCAGCCGCGCCGGAGGTGGCGGAGGGATATCGGACCTTCTGCGGCACCTGATGTCCACGGCAACAGGGAACCTCCTCACACCAAAACAGTCTTCATGCAGAATGTCATACCCGCCAAATTGAACGAAAGCCAGATGCCCTGCATGAATCCGCGCTACCAATTCCATCACATGGGCATCCCCACCACCGAGCCCAAGCCGAACGAACGCTACAGCGCCAAATACCGGATGTACACCGCCGATGCCGATAGCGCGGATTTCCGCATCCAGTGGCACCGCTTCGAGCCCGGCTGTCCGCTGCATCCGCTGATACAGACCGTGCCGCATCCGGCATTCAAGGTGCCCAGCCTCGCCATGGCCATCGCCGATAAAAACGTGTTGCTGGGGCCCTATGAACCGCTGCCGGGCTTTCACGTCGCCATCATCGAAGAAGGCGGCGTGCCTATCGAGCTCATCGAGACCATGCTGAGCGACGAAGAAGTCTGGGGCCGCGCCAAGCAGGGGGCGTCAGAACTTTATTCAGGCAGCCAAGGCTGACCACTCAGACCAGCCACTTCACCATCACATAATCATCCATCACAAAGCCGTTGCCGATATCGGCCACCACCTGCTCCCGCACGGTGAAGCCGCGCTTCTCGTACACAGCGATGGAGCCGGCGTTATGGCGGCTGACGGTCAGCATCAGCGTGGCGCAGCCCTTGGCGCGGGCGGCGGCTTCCACTTCGTCCATCATGCGGCCGCCCAGGCCTTGGCCGCGCAGTTCTTCCAGCAGATACAGCTGCTCCAGCTTCATCTCCCCGAACTTGTCCGTCAGCGCGTAGCTGCAATAGCCGGACAGCTTGCCATCCACGCGCAGCAGGCGGAACCAGCGGTCCGGCGCGTCCAGGTAGCGGCTCAGTTTTTCCGGCGTGTAACGGCTGGACAGCATGTAGTCGATCTGCTCGCGCGTGATCATGCTGATGAAGTGCTGGTGCCAGATGGCTGCGCCCAACTCGGCGATGGCATGGAAATCATGGGTGGTCAGAAAATCCAATATGGCATGGCGCTTCATGGCAGCGGGCTCCTGTATCGATCGCTTGATCGCGAGGCAATTGTCGTAGACATTTTCACCACTTTATTCCAACGCCGCGCGCGCAGCCATCATCATGGCCAAATAGCCATGCTAAGCGACTAAAATGGTATTTTCTCCCCCCGCAACGGACACGCCATGACGCAAGCCCTGAAGCTATCGCAACTGATAGGCTCACTCAGTTACGCGCTGGACATCACGGAAGGCCAGCCGGAAGGCCATTGCGTGCGCAGTTGTTGGATAGGCATGCATATTGGCCGCGCCATCGGGCTGTCGCCGCAGGAACTGTGGGATCTGTACTACACCATTCTGCTGAAAGACCTGGGCTGCAGCAGCAATGCCGCGCGGATTTGCGAGCTTTACCTCACCGACGACCGCGATTTCAAGCAGGACTTCAAACGAGTGGGCGCCAGCCTGCCGCAAATGCTGGGTTTTGTGTTCGCCAATACCGGCACCCATGCCGCTGGCTGGCGGCAACGCGCCGCGTCCATTCTCAACGTGCTGCGCCGCGGCAAGGAAATGGCGGATGAGTTGATCAACACCCGCTGCCACCGCGGCGCGGACATCGCCCGCCAGTTGCGTTTCAATGAAAACGTGGCGCGCGGCATCCAATATCTGGACGAGCACTGGGACGGCTCCGGCCGGCCATTGGGCCTGAGCGGCCAGGCGATTCCGCTGAACGCGCGCATCGCCCTGCTATCCCAGGTGATCGACGTCTTCAATGTCACGCACGGCCGCCACGCCGCGCTGGACGAGGCGGTGAGCCGCGGCGGCGGCTGGTTCGACCCGGAGCTGGTGGCCGCCTTCCGCGGCGCGGCGCGAGACGATGGCTTCTGGCGCCAGCTGGAATCCGACGACATCGAGCAGGCTGTGCTGGATCTGGAGCCCGCCCAGTTCACGGTCCCCTTGGACGAAGACTATATGGACGAAATCGCCGAAGGCTTCGGCCAGGTCGTTGACTCCAAGAGCCCGTTCACCGCCGGCCACAGCCACCGGGTAGGCCACTACGCCGACCGCATCGGCATGGAGCTGGGGCTGGACCCGCAACGCCGCCGCTGGCTGAAGCGCGGCGCGCTGTTGCACGATGTGGGCAAACTTGGCGTCAGCAACACCATACTGGACAAGCCAGGCAAGCTGACGCCGGAGGAGTGGGAGGCGGTGAAACGCCACGCAGCCTACACCGAAACCATCCTGGCGCGGATCGAGTCGTTTGCCGAACTGGCCCGCGTCGCCGGCGCCCACCACGAACGGCTGGATGGCACCGGCTATCCGCGCGGCCTGGTGGCAGACCAGATTGCCCTGGAAACCCGCATCATCACGGTGGCCGACATCTTCGATGCCATCCACGCCGCCCGTCCCTACCACCCGGAAAACCCGGTGCCCGTCACGCTGGACATCATGCGGCAAAGCCTGGGCAGCGCGCTGGACCCGCACTGCTTTGCCGCCTTGGAGGGCGTGCTGCGCGAAGAGGACGCGCTGGAGAGCGATCTCATCTGCTTGACCTAAGGGGCTGTTGACATTTGGTGAGCGGTCGCGCCGGGATGCGTTTTGCGCCGAATCGAGGCGTTTCGCGCGCCGCATTTCATTCTCTGCCAGCGCGGAACAACGAAGAGTCGGCGCGAAATGCGCCCGGCCCTGCCATGGAAACCTTGGACCATGAACGAGAAGCTTGACGCGCTGGCCGCCGTGCTCGATCTAGACTCCCCACCGCGGGAAACGCTGCGCCTGCGTTTCGGCCTGGCCTGTGCACAGCGCGTCGCCCATTTACTGGAAAATCCCGAGGTTGCCGCCTGCCTGAGCGGGCTGGAACGCTATCTGGCCGGCGGGATAGACCGCGCGGCGCTGAACGCCTTGGCCTTGCGCGCGGCCGAATTGGCCCGGACCCACCCCGGTTCGGCGTCGCTGGACGGCTGCGGCCACGCGGCGGTATCGGCCAGCCATGCGGTGGCGATGGCGCTAGCCGGCCGCGCTCGGCAGGCCGCGGATTACGCGGCCTATGCCGCCGTTTACGGCCAGGGCGGCTACGGCGCGGCGGCGGATCCGTCCGCATTCGAGCCGGAATGGGATTGGCAGGCCCGCTGCCTGAAGCAACTGGCCGGCGCAAACTCGGAAATCTAGCGGTTCATCGAGAACTTACACAGCCCGGTTACCCGCCATTACAATCACACTCCCATCAGAAAATTTGGCCTCCACCGGACTGCGCATGCACTTCATCTTCGACATAGACGGCACCCTTTGCTTCGACGGCCATACCATCAGCCCTACCATACAAAACGCGCTGAGCGAACTGGAAGAACAGGGGCACCAGATCGGTTTCGCCTCCGCCCGCCCCTATCGCGACATGCTGCACTTGCTGGATGAGCGCTTTCACCATGGCCTGTTCGTCGGCTCCAACGGCGCCATGACCTACCATCAAGGCGAGCTGTGCGATATTCAGCCGCTGGCCAAGCGCACGCTGGACCAATTGTGCGAGCTGGCGGAACGCTTGGAAGCCTCCTATCTGGTAGACCTGCCCTGGCACTATCACTACCGCGGCGATCCCGATCATCCGTTCATGGGCTGGGTCGATCCGGCACGCCGGGCCAACCAGGTCGCGCGCGACGACATCCGGCTGCCGGTCAAGCTGCTGGTCACCGAATGCGCCGACGGCCCGGCCCTGCAGCTGGCGCTGGCCGAGCGCGACGATATCGCCATCCATCACCACTCGGACCAACAGATCGTCGATATCACCGCCCATGGCGTGAGCAAGATGAGCGCCTTGCTGCGTCATGGCATCGCCGCGGACCAAGTGGTGTGTTTCGGCAACGACAGCAACGACCTGTCGATGTTTGCCGCCGCACGCCACCCGGTGCTGGTGGGCAGCCACCCGCAACTGTTGCCGTACGCCGCCGAACAGGTTGCGCGCGACGAGCAAGTCGAGGAAACACTGCTGGCCGCCATCGAGCAACTGGGGCGGACCATGCCATGCTGAATTGTCTGAGCGCGGTATACTGAAGGCATATTTCTGCAGAAAAGACACTACGATGATCCTGGTCCACACGCCCAACCCCAAGGAAGTTTCCGCCTATCTGGAACTGTTTCGCGCCGCCATGCCAGAGCGGCAGTTCGTCGACCTGGAACATGCCCAGCTGTCCGACATCCGCCACCTCGTCACCTGGGGGCTGCCGGACGGCCTGCTGGCTGACATGCCTCGGCTGGAAGCGCTATTCGCGCTGGGCGCCGGCGTGGACAAACTGATGACGCGTCCGGACCTGCCTGCCGATCTGCCGGTCTACCGGCTATTGGACGGCGGGATGGCGGCGCAGATGACCGAATACATCCGTTACGGCGTGCTGGGCTATCAGCGCAATATGGACCTGTACCGCCGCCAACAAGCCACGGGCCAGTGGCGCAAGCTGGCGCCGAGGCTGCCTGGCGATATTCGCGTCGGCATTCTGGGGCTGGGCGAAATTGGCAGCGCCGTTGCCCAATCGCTGGCGCGGGACGGTTATCAGCTTAGCGGCTGGAGCCGCAGCCCCAAAAACATTGAAACTGTACGCTGCCTGCATGGCGAGGCCGGGCTGGCCCAGCTGCTGGCCGAAAGCCAGGTGCTGGCCTGCGTATTGCCGTCCACGCCGGATACCCGCGGCCTACTCAACCGCCAACGACTGGAGGCGCTGCCGCAAGGCGCGATGCTGATCAATGCCGGTCGCGGCGACCTGCTGGATCAGGATGCGCTGCTAGCCTTGCTGGACAATGGCCATCTGCGTTGCGCGCAACTGGACGTGTTTGCCGAGGAGCCTCTGCCGGCCGACCATCCGCTGTGGCGCCACCCCGCCGTCGCCATTACCCCGCACGTTGCCGCCATCACATTACGCCAGCCGGCCGTGGAGCAAATCGTCGCGGGGCTGCGGCAATTGGCGGCCGGCTTGCCTGCCGCCGGCCTGGTTCAGCGCGCACAAGGTTATTGAACGACCGCCATCCAACAGGCCGCCCTTGCAAAAAGGCGGCCTGCACCACGCCAGTGGTTATGACGTAAAATATCGCCCGCTATAAATTGCATGGCTATTCGATACCGGCATTCACAATAATCGGCAGACACTTGCAGCGCCGGATTCAGCTTGCGCCTAAAAAAATGGAGCGTCTTTATATAAAAGGCGCGAATCAACCCCCTATCCTCCCACTCCAATCCACAAATAGCCTCCTGCCGCTACGGCAATCTCACTCCATACCCTGCCCTATAAAATCCGCGCCGCAAGACTCGCCCAACAAGCAGCCATTTAATCTCCTGCACCCGGCTATAAATTCAAGCCTTGCCAAAATACAATACATTACAAATGGGTTTTCAAAATCAAAAAATATCCATACGTCAATTTCGCGCATTGCATAATTTTGATCGAGGTCAAAGGTGTGCTTGATCGCGACATTATGCCGCAGGACAAATAGTGGATGGGTATGGCATGTTCCGGCGATCGTTTTCAAGACGGAAGGCCATGCATGAAGAGAAGCTCGAAGTACCGGAAAGAGATAATCATGGTGTTGCTAATAAAATTGATCCTGATTTCTCTGATCTGGGGCATGTTTTTTAAAGAAAGACCCAATATGGATGCCGCTGGCGTGGCAAGCCATTTATTGCAGCAAGCTGGAGAGAAGCCATGAATGAGACGTTGATCGATCTGTCTCGATTGCAATTTGCCGTAACGGCCTTATACCATTTTCTATTTGTTCCGCTGACGCTGGGCATGGTGTGGATGCTGGTGATCATGGAATCCACCTTTGTCATCACCGGCAAAGAGATTTACCGCGACATGACCCGTTTCTGGGGAAAACTGTTTGGTATCAACTTCGCGCTGGGCGTCACCACTGGCATCACCATGGAGTTCCAGTTCGGCACCAACTGGGCCTATTACTCGCACTATGTGGGCGACATCTTCGGCGCGCCGCTGGCCATCGAAGGCTTGATGGCCTTTTTCCTGGAATCCACCTTCATCGGCCTGTTCTTCTTTGGCTGGGACAGGTTGTCGCGCGCCAAGCACCTGATGGTGACCATCCTGATGGCCATAGGCTCGAATCTGTCCGCCTTGTGGATCCTGATCGCCAACGGCTGGATGCAGAACCCGGTGGGCGCCCACTTCAACTACCAGACCATGCGCATGGAAATGTCCTCGATGTGGGACATCATGTTCAACCCGGTGGCCCAGGCCAAGTTCGTGCATACCGTCAGCGCCGGCTATGTCACCGCCGCCTGCTTTGTGCTGGGCATTTCCAGCTGGTACATCCTGAAGGGCCGCGACCTGCCGTTCGCCCGCCGCAGCTTCCGCATCGCAGCCGCCTTCGGCTTCGCCTCCGCGCTGTCGGTCATCGTGCTGGGCGACGAATCCGGCTACACCGTGGCCGAGTCGCAGCACGCCAAGATCGCCACCATCGAGGGCATCTGGCATACCGAGGACGCGCCGGCCGGCCTGACGCTGTTCGGCATTCCGGACAAACAGGCGCAGACCAACCACTACGAAATCAAGATTCCCTATCTGCTGGGCCTGATCGGCACCCGCAGCGTGGACAAGCCGATTCCCGGCATCAGCGAAATCATCGCCCGCAACCGCGCCCGCATCGTCAACGGCCGCGAAGCGGTGATAGCGCTGGAGGCGCTGCGCAAGTCGCCGCAGGACCCGGCCTTGCGCGCGGCGTTTGAGAAGCACGAGGCCGATCTGGGCTTTGGCCTGCTGCTGAAGAAATACGTCGCCGACGTGCGCCAAGCCACGCCGGCCATGATAGACCAGGCCGCGCAGAGCACGATTCCAGAAGTGGCGCCGATGTTCTGGAGCTTCCGCGTGATGGTGGGCCTGGGCTTCAGCTTCCTCGCGCTATTCACGCTGGCCTTCTGGTTCTCGCTGAAAAACAGTTTCGCCGAGCGCCGCTGGCTGCTGAAGTGGGCGCTGTGGTGGATTCCAATGCCGTGGATCGCGGCGGAGCTTGGCTGGGTGGTGGCCGAATACGGCCGCCAGCCGTGGACGGTTTACGGCCTGTTGCCGACCCATCTGTCCACCTCCTCGCTGACCGCGGCCAGCGTGGCGGCGTCGCTGACCGGCTTCGTGCTGTTCTACACCGGCCTATTGGTTGCCGAAATGTATTTGATGGTGAAATACGCCCGCCTGGGCCCGGCCAGCCTGGGCACCGGCCGCTACCACAATGAATCCGCCCCGCAACTGGCCGCCAAGGAGGCATGAGCATGTTTGATTACCCAACCATCAAATTCATCTGGTGGCTGCTGGTCGGCGTGCTGCTGATCGGCTTCGCCATCATGGATGGCCACGACATGGGCGTGGGCACGCTGCTGCCCTTCGTCGGCCGCACCGATACCGAACGCCGCGTCGCCATCAACACCATCGCCCCGCATTGGGACGGCAACCAGGTGTGGTTCATCACCGGCGGCGGCGCCATCTTCGCCGCCTGGCCCTTTGTCTACGCCACCGCTTTCTCCGGCTTTTACTGGGCGATGCTGGCCGTGCTGTGGGCGCTGTTCTTCCGCCCAGTGGGTTTCGATTACCGCAGCAAGCTGGAGAACCCGCGCTGGCGCGCCTTCTGGGACTGGGGCCTGTTTGTCGGCGGTTTCGTGCCGCCGCTGATCTTCGGCGTGGCCTTCGGCAACCTGCTCTTGGGCGTGCCCTTCCATTTCGACGATACCCTGCGCCCGTTCTATGAGGGCAGCTTCTTCGCCCTGCTCAATCCGTTTGCCCTGCTATGCGGCCTGGTATCGTCGGCGATGATCACGCTGCAAGGCGCCACCTTCCTGATGCTGCGCACCGACGGCGAGGTGGCCGAGCGCTCGCGCAAGGCCGCCATCGCCTGCGCCATGGCGGTGATCGCGCTGTTCGCGCTGGCCGGCCTGTGGGTGAGCCATCTGCAAGGCTATGTGATCCTGAGCGGCGCCGAACCGGGCGCGGCCAGCAACCCGCTGGCCAAGACCGTCGGCCGCGAAGCCGGCGCCTGGCTGGGCAATTACCATCGCTATCCGCTGACCATGGCGCTGCCGCTGCTCGGTTTCGCCGGGGCGGCCCTGGCCGCGGCTTTCGCCGCCTCGCGCAAGTCCGGCGCGGCCTTCATCGCCTCCAGCCTGGTGCAAACCGGGGTGATCGGCACCGCCGGCGCCAGCCTGTTCCCCTTCCTGATGCCGTCCAGCTCGGATCCGCGCTCCAGCCTCACCGCCTGGGACGCCACCTCCAGCCATCTGACGCTGAACATCATGTTCTGGGCCGCGCTGATCTTCACGCCCATCGTGCTCAGCTACACCAGCTGGTGCTATCGAGTGATGCGCGGCAAGGTGACGGGCGCGCATGTGGAACGGAACAGCAAAAGCCTTTACTGATTAAGGAGACAAACCATGTGGTACTTCGCCTGGATGCTGGGACTGCCGCTGGCGGTCGCCATGGGCGTGATCAACGCCGTGATCGAGGAAAACCTGCATCACGACGACTGATCGCAGTGTCAGGCGCCTGAAAGGCACCATCTAGAAACAGAACGGCATGTCGCTTGGCGCGGCATGCCGTTCTGCCGTCTGGAACCCATCGGCCGGCCTATCGGACAGGAGGAAGAAGGCCGGACCATCCGGCCTGCTTCACAAAACCATACAGTCGTTTCATAAGCGCATGAAAGACAAAGCGCATTTTATTTGTAAAATAAAAATGTCAAAGGCATATATAGAAAGGCCAGTAGCCGCCCGCCGCCGGCTTTTCTAACATCGCCGCCAATTCATTGCTGCATTGCACAAGGAAATGAAATGGCAGACATCGTTCACTCAATCCGCATCCTCCCCGGCAAGCTGACGCCGGAACAACGGGAAGATCTGTCCCACGAGCTGTTCCGGCTTCACGACACCATCTTCGCCGGCATCGACTACGCCGGCTTCAAGGCCATGGTCATCTCGCCGCCGTCCGAGCACAGCAGCCTGCTGCTGCACCGGAACCTCCAAGGACAACTGGTGGGCTACTGCGCGATGCACCGCTTCCGGCGCCAGATAGGCGGCCGCACCTGCAGCGTGTTGCGCGTGCAGTCCGGCCTGCTCAAAGCCTACCGCGGCAAGAACAGCAACTTCGCCTTCCTGGCGAGCCAGATCATGCGCCATTGGCTGAGCCACCCGCTGCGGCCCCTATATTTCTTCGGAGTGATGCTGCATCCATCCAGCTACGCGGTCATGCACAAGTTCGCCCACCGCATGTGGCCGGCGCCGGGCCATGATGACAGCCACCCGCTGGCAGCCAAGGCCTACGAATTGTTCTCCAGTTTCCAACTGACGCCGGTTTCGCCGGAAAGGCCCTACATCGCCAACGTCGGCATCCTCACCCGCGATGGCAAGGACGATCACCATTACTGGCAGAATTCCGCCAAACCGTCCGACCGCTTCTTCGTCAGCGTCAACCCCGGCTACCGCGACGGCCACGGGCTGCTGGCGCTGATGCCTCTATCGCCGCTGGCGGTGGGACATGCGGTGGCGCGCTGGATGAAACTGCGCAAGCAGAAGAAAAATCGCTGATCCTACGCGCGCCGGGGCCGGGATATTTGGACCAAATCAATATCCCTCCCCCGCCCGCTGGGCAGCTCCGGCAATGAAAGCAGCTATCCGCACAACGGATTCAAGACCATCAAGATGGCGAACCGCCGCTAAGCCCACACCACGCCATCGGTCAGCACTTCCTCCGCGCGCTGCAAGGCAGCGGCCAGATCGGGCTGCAGATTATCCTCGCCCAAGCGCTCCATCAGACGGGAGCCCTCCAGCATGTCCATCACCTCATCCGTCGCACCGCACAGGATCAGCGTCTTGCCCTGCTCCGCCAGCCGCGCGCGCAGGGCTTCCAGCGCCAACAGGCCGGAGGTGTCGAGCAGAACCAGCCTATGCAGCTGCAAGATGATCACACGCGCACGCGGCGCTTCCTTCAGGATGATGTCAACGCTGTCCGCCGCGCCGAAAAACAGCGCGCCCTCGATGCGGAAGGCTGCGCAGCCGTCCGGCACGCTTTTGCCGGCAATGCTGTGGCGCTCGAACAGTTGCGCATGCTCCGGCAACAGCTGATGGATGGCGGTATGGCTGGCCATGCTGCGGATGAAGAACACCGCGGCCAGCAGCAGGCCGATTTCCACCGCCACGGTGAGATCGAAAGCGACCGTCAATGCGAAGGTCACCAGCAGCACCAAGGTGTCGTGCGGCGGAAACTGCCGCGCCTTGCGGATGTCCCAGTCGCCCATCTTCAGCGCCACCGACACCAGAATCGCCGCCAGCGCCGCCAGCGGCACATGGGCGGCCAGCGGAGCGGCCAACAGCAGCACCATAAGCAACAGCGCAGCATGGAACACCGCCGCCAGCGGCGTGCGCGCGCCATTGCCGATATTGGTGACCGAACGCACCACCGCGCCGGTGGCCGGAATGCCGCCGAAGAACGGCACCACCATATTGGCGATGCCCTGCCCTATCAGCTCCTGATTGGCGTCGTGCTTGTCGGCCGTGAGGCTGTCCACCACCACCGCGCACAGCAAGGATTCGATCGCGCCGAGCAGGGCGATGGTGAACGCCGGCGCCAGCAAATCGGACAGATGGACAGGGTTCAGGTCCAGTCCGGCCGGCGACGGCAGCCCTTGCGGAATGCCGCCGAAGCGGCTGCCAAGCGTCGCCACCGGCAAATCGAACAATACGGTCGCCAGCGTGGCCAGCACCAGGGCGACAAAGGGCGACGGCAACAGCCGGTTCAAGCGCTTAGGCCATAGCAGAATCAGCAGCAGCAGCCTCGACGACAGCAGCGTGGTCGGCCCATCCAGGCCGGAGAAATGCGCGCGCAGCGTCGCCATCACGGCGAAAAAGCCGGACGGCATTTTCGCGATGGGCAGTCCGAAAAAGTCCTTCAACTGGGTCAGAAAGATCAATACCGCGATGCCGTTGGTGAAGCCGGTGATCAGCGGCATGGGGAAAAAACGTATCACCTGCCCCAGCCGAAACACCCCCATCAGCACCAGCATGATCCCCGCCATGAAGGTGCAGATCAGCAGATTGGCCACGCCGTAGCGGCTGACGATGCCATACAGGATCACGATGAAGGCGCCGGTGGGACCGGTGACGCACAGCCGGGTGCCGCCCAGCGCGGCCGCCAGCGCGCCGGCGATGATGGCGGTGACGATGCCGGCCTGCGGCGGCACGCCGCTGGCTATCGCGAACGCCATCGCCAGCGGCAGCGCGACGATGCCGACGGTGACGCCGGCCATAAGATCCGCCCGCAGTTGCTTGGCATTGTAGTGACGAAGGGTATCGAGCAGGCGGGGGCGGAAAACGAGGGCGGACATCGCGCGTGCTTTCTGATTTTGAGCTGAGTATGCTGTCAGCGTAGTTCATCGCCATCCGCAGCGCCTTATCGATGGCGCGGCGGGTCGGCAGCTCAGCGCTGCCATGCCGCCTGCCGAGCATCAAGCCGTCCACCCTGGCAACGGCGGAACGCCCGGCAAAGCCGGGCTTCCGCCCTACATGGCCTTGAATTGCGCGGCGAAACTGCGGCTCAGCGGCAGCTTGTCGCCGCCGTGTTTCAACAGCACAAAGCTGCGGCCCAGCAAGTCCTGCTCTATGCCCTGCACCGCCGCCAGCCGCACGATCAGCCCGCGGTGGATTTGGGCAAACTGCCTTGGGTCCAGCCGCGCCGCCAGCTCCTTCAGCGGCGTGCGGATCAGCTGTGTCTCGCCGGCCAGCACCAGCTCCGTGTACTTGTCGCAGGCTTTGAAATACTGCACTTCATCCACCGCAATCAACCGCTTGCTGTTGCCCAGACCGGCGGTAATCCAGCTCAGGTATGCCGGCTGCGCCTCGGCCGGCGCCGCCGCGATGGGCGGAACCAGCGGCGCGGCCTGCTGCAGCCGGCTGATGCAGCGCAACAACCGGGCGTCGTCGATGGGCTTAAGCAGGTAGTCCAGCGCCGCCGCGTCGAAAGCCTGCAAGGCATATTCGTCATAGGCGGTGACGAACACCACCCGGCAACCGCTGACGCTCCTGGCCACCGCCATGCCATCCAGGCCGGGCATGCGGATGTCGAGGAAGGCAAAGTCCGGCCGCAGCCGGTTGATCTCAGCCAACGCCGACGCGCCATCGTGAACCACGGCGAGAATCGCCAACTGCGGCCACAATCTGGACAAGGCGGATTGCAGCGCGGCGGCCAGCAGCGGTTCATCGTCGGCGATCAGGGCGGTGGGCATGGGTTTTCCTAGGCAATGCGGCCAGTCATTATGCAATCGGCAATACCAGTTCCGCCAGCACGCCGCGCGGCTGCCCCGGCGACAAGCGCAGCTGCGCCGCCGGGCCGTACAGCGCGGCCAGCCGTTCGCGGATATTGGCTAGCCCCACGCCGGCCGGCGCCGCTTCGGCGATGCCGACCCCGCTGTCGCGCACCATCAAGCGGAGCGAGCCGTCCTGCCGCTCGGCGCGGATAACGATTTCGCCGCCGGCCACGCTGGGTTCCAGCCCATGCTTCAGCGCATTCTCCACCAGAGGCTGCAGCAGCAAGGGCGGCAGCGGCAGCGCCTTCAGCTCCTCCGCCACCTCCACGCTGACCCGCAGCCGTTCGCCCATGCGGATGGCGGCGATGTCCAACAGCGCGCCCACCATGTCCAGCTCCTGGCCCAGCGTGCCGCTTGCGCTGCGGCTGCGCGCCAGGCTGCCTCGCAGATAGGTATTCAAATAGCCGAGCATGCGGCTTGCGCGCGGCGGATCGATCTCGATCAGGCTTTGCACATTGGCCAGGGTGTTGAACAGGAAATGCGGCTCGATCTGCGCCTGCAACATGGCCAGCTGCGCCGCCGTCTGCGCCTCGCGGCTTTCCGCCTCGCGCCGGCGCGTGGCCTCCAGCTCGCCGGCCAGCGCCTGAGAACGGTAGTACAGCAGGCTCAGCGTCATGGCGAACATCGCCACCAGCAAGGTCGGCACGAGAAACAGATACGCCCGCTCCGGCACGCGCAAAGCTAGCGCCAACACATCGAATGCGCCCAGCCAGGCCGCCAGCTTGAAGCCGAACGGCACGCTGAACAGCAGCACCAAGACATAGACCAGCGCGCGATTCAGCTTGAGCCGGCCCAGCACGCTGCCGCTCAACCAGCAGCTATAGCCTATGCAAAACGAAATCAGCACGTTGTCGTATAGCCGGTCCCAGCCGCCCAACGAGGAAAAGAACAAAGCGATGGCCAGATTGATGCCGCTGCAGACGGCAAACTCCTGAAGTACGCCGGACCAGCGCTGGTATGCATTCATGATTAGGCCTCAATAAAAATAATCAAACACCAGCTGCCAACTCTGCTGCGGCATCGCCGCGCCATACTGGGTCAGCGCTCCGCCGTCGAATCGCTGCCACTGCAAGGCCAGATCGACATGGGGCCAATGGTAGCGCGCCTCCGCCCAGTTCATGCCGCTATGGTCCACCAGGCTGGTCTGCCGCATCGCGGTCAGGTCCAGGCTGTACACCAGCGCGTCCTGCCAGCTGGCGCGCAACAGGGCCGCCCGCCGCGTCAACAGCGAGGTCGAGTTTGCCATGCTCTGGCGATAAGACCCATAGAACGGGCTTTGCCGCAGACGGTCCCAATCGGCCGCCTCCGGCGCCGCGCCGTCGTACTGGCCCTCGAGCGTCAAGCTCAGCTTGCTGGCGCCGGTCCAGGTGCTGCCCAGCGCCAGCCGGTTGCGCCAGCCGCCAGCCTCTTCACCCAGCCAGCGCCGCCAATCGCTCTTTGTCTTTCCGCCGGCCCATTCGACGTAGGCGACGGTGGAGTCGGTCAGCACATGGCTGAGATTGAATCCGAGCTGCGGCGAGCCGCCCTGCTGGCGGAACGCTAGCCATTGCGGGTTCCAGCTTTCGGAAAATTGATAACTGAAAGCCAGCAACATCCGCTCCCTGGGGTTGCTCGCGCCCCAGTCCGCGCTCAGGCCGTTGCCGCTGGGGGCGTCGGCCAGCTTGGGCGACCAGATTCCGGTCAGCGAGGCCCTATCCCACAGTTTTTGCCAGCGCAGCATGGCGTTGCCCAGCCGGTTTTCGCGCAGGCTTTCCTGGTCTGCCGACACCACCGAGCGCACCGTGCCCTCGCCCAGAAAATCAGTCGGGTTATAGCCCACGCCCACGCCGTATCGGGTGTTGACACGGCCGATGTCCAGCAGGTTCTGATCGCCGAATTCCCGGCTCAGGTAGGCTTCGCGCAGCGTGTTGACACCGTGCGCGCGCTGCGGCGAATTGACGAAGCTCTGATCGAGGCGATCCGAAAACACCGCGCGCCAGTCCGGGCTCAACCGGCCATCCCAACGCAGATCGAAGGACAGCCGCTGCGCGTCCGGCATCGCCTGGTTGACGATGGCGGCGGATTCGAACAACAGCTTCAGGTCGCGCGGCTTGTCGCTCATCGCCGGCGTTTGGTCCGCCAGCTGCAGCGCCGCCGCGTCGTCATCGGCCCAGGCTGCCGCCGGCAGCGCCGCCAAGGCCAGCATCAACCAGACGCGCATCGCTCACTCCGCCCTGAAGCGCGGCAGATAGTCGCGCTGCAGCCAGGCCTCCGGCACCTCGCGCCAGGCGAAGTCGCTGTTGCGCATCACCGTCACCCATTTGGGGTTCAGGCCGTCAATGATCACTGTCTCGGTGGGCCGCTCGCGGCCCAACACCTGCTGATACCCGCGATAGTAGGCGGTTTTCAGCAGGCTGCCGCTTTCCGAGTAGAACTTGGCCTTGCGGCTGCGGTAGCCATCCTTGTCCAGCCACAGGTCGATGGCGTGATAAGTGACGCCGCCGTTGCGGGCCGACAGATGCAGTTTGTAGCAATGCCGGGGTTGGCGGTCGCCATCCTGGATGTCCTCCTCGCCGTCCAGCCGCGCGCGGTAGTCCAGCGCCAGGTTCACCGTCACCACGTCGCCATTGGAAGCCTGGCCCAGCAAGCGCTGCTGCGGCGAAATCGGCACGCTGGCCTTGCTGGCCGGGTCGTAAAACCACAAATCGTTGCCGTTCTTCAGCATCAGCTTGCCGGCGTCGCGCGCCGGGCTGACGAAGCGCAGCAGGCTGCGAAACTGGCCGCTGTTCTGGTCGGCGCGCGAGTACACCGCCAGCGCGCTGCGCTCGTTCTCCTGGCCGTCCTTGTAGCTGACCAGCGAGACGATCAGGCCGAACGGCTTGTCCGGATTGCGCACCGCATCGCTGCCCGCCAGTATGGTCTGCGCGTCCGGCGCGGCCAGCGCAAACGGAGCGGCCAGGGCAAAGGTCAGGACTATCAGCATCGTTTTCATCTTCTTTTCCTCAAGCATGGCGCAGCGCGTCCACGATCACGGCGCGGGCGGCGCGGCGCGCCGGCCACCAGGCGGACAGCATGGCCATCAGCATCAGCCCCAGCGCGGTGGCCAGCATCATGCCGTTTTCGCCCCACAGCCGGACATAGATAGGCGCCGGGTCCACCTGACCCGGCGGCAGCCAGGTCAGCCCGGCGTGGTTGATCAGCGCCGCCAGCAGCAGGGACAGCGCAATGCCGCAGACGCTGCCCAGGCCGCCCAGCATCACGCCCTCGCACAGGAATAGCCGCTGGATGCCCCCGCGGCGCAAGCCCATGGCCCGCAACGTGCCGATCTCCACCGTGCGCTCCATCACCACCATATTCATGGTGTTGGCGATGGTGAACAGCGAGACGCAGCCGATCAGAATGGACAGGAAACCGAAGATGGTGCCGAACATGCCGGTGATCTGGCCGTATTGCGGCTGCAGCTCGCTGAAGTCATACACCGCCAGCGGCTGATCCTTCAGCGAAGTGTTGAACAACTGGGCCAACCGCGCGCGCGCCGCCGGGATCTGGTAGGTGTGCTGCAGTTGCAGCGCGATGGCGGTCACGCGCGGCTCGTCCGAGCCGTACACCAGCCGCTGCGCCTGGGCCAGGTGCAGGCTGACGAACATATCGTCCAGCTCCTTCACGCCCATGCTTTGCGCCTTCACCACCTGCAGCCGGGCCACATTGGGCGCGCCGCTGGCGGTGGCGGCCAGCAGCTCGATGCTGCCGTCGGCCTTAGGTTGCGGCGAGGAGGCGGACAGCGCGGCCAGGTCCGTCGGCATGGCCGCGCCGGCGGCAACTGTTGGCGGAGGCGGCGCGCAGTGGCCCATTTTCAGCGCGTCGCACAACTGCAGCACGCGCGCCAGGCCCTTGCCTATCACCGCCGCGTCGGGCGCGCTGCCGGTCAGCGCCGCCGGCTTGGCCGGGATGCCAAAATGATAGTCGTCCCACTGCCGCATCCGGTTCTGGCCGTCCACCTCGCTGCCTTGGGCGAATACGGTGCGCGAAGCGCCGGCGGCGTAATGGCCGGCGATGCCGCCCAGCGACAGCGTGGGCGTCACCACGGTCAACATCGGCTTCAATACCGGGTCGTTTTGCACCACCCGCATCACCCGCTGGTAATCGCGGATGCCGTAGGCCGCCGGGTTGCCGCTGCCATACAGGAAAAAGTCGCGGTGCTGGATCTGCAGATGCCCCATGCCGCGGACAAAGCTGGTTTGCAGACCGTACTGCACAGTGCGGTTGTAGCCGCCGAACAGCAGCAGCGCCACCACGCCCGCCACCATGGTGCCCAGCGTGGCCAGGGTGCGGCGGCGATTGCGCAAGAGATTGCGCCAGGCCAGTTTGACGGTATTCATGCGATTTCCTTTTCGATTTGCGCCTGCAGCTGGCTGACGCGGCCGTCGCGCACCTGATAGCGGTCGTCCGCGGCGGCGATCACCTGCGGGTCGTGCGAGGAAAACACCACGGTCAGCTGATATTGCCGCTGCAGATCGCGCAACAGACCCAGGATGGCCGCGCCGGTCTGGCTATCCAGATTGGCGGTGGGTTCGTCCGCCAGCACCAGCGACGGCCGATGCGCCAGCGCGCGGGCAATGGCCACCCGCTGCCGCTGGCCGCCGGACAATTGGCCGGGCCGGTTGCGCGCCTTGTCCGCCAGTCCCACCGCGTCCAGCAACTCGCTCACTCGGCGCTTGCGCTCCGGCGCCGGCACCCGGTTCAAGATCATCGGATATTCCACGTTCTCGTATGCCGACAGCACGGGCAGCAGGTTGAAGTTCTGAAAGATGAAACCGATATGGCGGGCGCGGAAATCGCTGAGCGCGTCGTCGCCCAGGTGAACGATGTCCTGCCCGGCCACCAGGATGGAACCCGCGTCCGGTCTATCCACGCCGCCTATCAGGTTCAGCAATGTGGTCTTGCCGCTGCCGGACGGACCGGCCAATACGGTGAAACCGCCGGGGCGGATGGTCAGCGCCACATCCTGCAGCGCCGGCACCGTGATCTGATCCAACTGGTAATGCTTGCAAACGCCGCGCATCTCCACTGTCCACATCGATGCTCTCCTCATAAGATTGGCCACCCCGGGACTATAAACAGCCGCATCGCCCCCTGCTCCGGCTTGCGACGAAATGCAGCCATGCGGCGCGAGCGGCCCTCAGCCGTCGCCAGCCGCATGACGTACGCTTGACCTGCGGCATCGACACCTACAGCCGAGCGGGGTAGGATCAAAACCATGCTTACTCTATGGTAAAGGCCAGCCTATGACCCCAGACCAAGACAAGACCCCACAGACGCCGGACATGGAACCGCCGGAAACCGCCGCCCCTCAACGACGCCAGACCGCCCGCCAGCGCAATGTCAAACGCGTGCATGACGCGTCGGTGCAGACCATTCAGGAGATCAGCCAACAGCCGGTGGCGCAACAAGTGGCGCTGGCCCCGGCCGGCAGCAGCGAGGACAGCACCACGGCCGAGCTGCCGCCCGGCTATCCCTACCATACGCGGATGCGCCGGCCGGAATACGAGCGGGTGAAGCAGGAGCTGCAGATCGAGCTGCTGAAAGTGCAAAGCTGGGTCAAGGAGAGCGGACAGAAAATCGTCATCCTGTTCGAGGGGCGCGACGCCGCGGGCAAGGGCGGCACCATCAAGCGTTATATGGAGCACCTGAATCCGCGCGGCGCCCGCGTGGTGGCGCTGGAAAAACCCAGCGAGCAGGAACGCAGCCAATGGTACTTCCAGCGCTACATCGCCCACCTGCCCAGCGCAGGCGAAATCGTGTTCTTCGACCGTTCCTGGTACAACCGCGCCGGCGTGGAGCGCGTGATGGGCTTCTGCTCGCCGGTGGAATATCTGGAGTTCATGCGCCAGGCGCCGCAGTTGGAGCGCATGCTGGTCAATAGCGGCATCCGCTTGTTCAAGTACTGGTTCTCGGTCAGCCGCGAGGAGCAGCTGCGCCGTTTCATCTCGCGCCGCGACGATCCTCTGAAACACTGGAAGCTGTCGCCGATAGACATCCAGTCGCTGGATAAATGGGACGACTACACCGCCGCCAAGCAGGCGATGTTCTTCCATACCCACACCGGCGACGCGCCCTGGACGGTGGTGAAGTCGGACGACAAGAAACGCGCCCGCCTCAACTGCATCCGCCATTTCCTGTCGCGGCTGGACTATCCGGGCAAGGACACGCGCGTCGCCCACGCGCCGGATCCGCTAATCGTGGGTGATCCGGGGGAAATGATAGGCGCATGATCGGCGCAGAGCCTGACCTTTCTAATGGGCCGGGCAAGATACTGGACATATGTGCATTGCCGCAGGAATCGTCAATGGCATAAAATAACCAAAACAAGCGTCAGGACTTAACCTAGTCCCGGCGCTTTCTTTCGTCCATTCCTCATGCCCTCGCCCATGAATCATGACCCTGCTTGTCGCCGCGCCCGCAGCGCGCCTTCCCGCTTCCGCCCGGCAGCCGCTCTGCTATCGGCGGTCCTGGCTGGCGCGCCGGGTTCTGGCGGCTTGGCGGCGGACGGTTCCTCTCCCGCGCTGACCATCAGCGGCGATATCGGCCACTTCACCGATCCCGGCAGCAAAACCTACACCATCAGCTTGCCCAGCCTGGCCAGCATGCCGCAGCGCAATATCACGACCGCCACCGACTGGACGCCCAAAGGCACGTTCAGCGGGCCGCTGCTGCGCGACCTGTTGGCCAAGGCCGGCGCCCGCGGCACGCAAGTCAAGTTCTACGGCGCGGACGATTACAGCATCACCGTGCCGATTGCCGATTTCAGCCGCTACGACGTGATCCTGGCATGGCGCTGGAACGGCAAACCGCTGCAGCTGGAAAACTACGGCCCGTTCTGGGTGATGTACCCGATTCCGACGATGTCGTCAGACGAAACCGGCGGCACGTTCACCTCCAAGCTGATCTGGCAGGTCACCCGCATGGAGGTGAGATGAGCCTCGCCAAACGCTTCTCGCTGAGCGAGATATTAGGCTATGGCCGCGTATTCATGGCGATATCGCTGTGCGCCACCTTGCTGATTTCCGCCGCGCTGTATTCATCGGTGATCAAGCGGCCGATTCCAGACAAGGCCAGTGATTTGTACTGGATGGTGGCGCAGCTGCAGCTATCGCTGAACCGAGTGGAAATGGACGCCTGGCGCTACCAGGCAGGACAAATTCCCCGGCAGGAGGTAGACAGCAGCTACGCCATCGCCATCAGCAAATACCGCATGTACTCGCAGCCGTCCGCCGCCAATGCCATATTGGCGGCGGTGCCGGGCTTCCCGGAATTACGGACCGCGCTGGCCGGCGTGTTCGAGCGCCCGCCGCGGCAATGGAGCCGGCAAGACGCTCAGCAATTGTCCCAGGACTTGGCGCAGCTGCGTCCGCAGCTGGCGGACTTCGCCGTCCAGGCCAGACAGCGGGAAAACAGCGAGATGGTGCAGCAGATGAAACTGATGGAAAACCATCAGACCATGTATCTGCTGGGCTTGACCTGCTGGCTGGGCTTTCTCTGCCTGTTCTGGGTGGTGATGCACCGCTTCGGCAAAATCAAGCGCCAGGCTTCGCAGCAGCAGCAGATCCTGGAGCGCGAGCAGGCAGCGCGCGCGGCGCTGGTACAAAGCGAGCTGGCGCGCGACACCTTCCTCGCCACCATCAGCCATGAAATCCGCTCGCCCCTGCAAAGCATCCAGACGTGCGTCGAACTGCTGGAATACAGCGTGCAGCGCGACACGCCGGGCTATGGCTACCTCGCCCGGCTGAAACACAGCACCGAGCACTTGCTGGAGCAGGTGCGGGACATCATGGACATCTCGGCGCTGAAAAACCATCAGCTGACGCTGGAACCGGCCGCCACCGACATCGCCGCGCTGATCGAAACCGTAGAGCTGGCGCATAGAAGCAATGCCGAAGCCAAGGGCTTGAGCCTGCGCATAGACTGTCCGGTCCTCCCGGCATTGTGGCTTGATGGCCACCGGCTGCGGCAGATCGTCTGGAATCTGTTATCGAATGCCATTCGGTACACCGACAACGGCCACATAGAACTGACCTTGCGCTACCATGAGCGACAGCTGGAAATTTGGGTAAGAGACACCGGCGTCGGCATTCCGGATGAAATCAAAGCCCAATTGTTTCGGCCTTTCGCCCGCGGCAAGAACCGCCGCCCCGGCAGCAGCGGCCTGGGCCTGGCCATCGTCCACGAGTTGGTCATGCTGTTCGGCGGCAGCATCAAGGTTTCCAGCCAAGTGGGCGCCGGCAGTTGCTTCCGGCTACTGCTGCCCGCCTTGGAGGCGGCAAGCATGACCGAGCTTGAAGACGCGGAGCCGCAGCCAGGACGCATCCTGCTGCTGGACGATGACGAGCATATTCGCGAGTCGTATCATGCCCTACTGGAAGCCAAGGGCTACTCGGTGGACACCGTGGCCACGGTGCCGGCGGCCATTGAAAGAGTGCTGTCGCAACGCTACCACCTGCTGCTGCTCGATCTGCAGGTCGGCAACGCCAGCGGCTACGAAGTGGCTGAGGCGGCGCGGCAAACGCTGACCAATCTGAAAACCCCGGTCATCGGGATGACCGCGTTCAAACAGGAATTCTACGATCCGCGCCAGACGCTGTTGACCGGCAAGCTGGAAAAGCCATTCAACTTCGGCCAGCTGCAGAAACTGCTGACGCTCCACCTGCCCGCAAGCCGGCAGGGGGCCGCCAGGACGGCCTGAATCTTCACCCACCATCCCATCCCCCGGCGCTGAGCCGGCGGCGCGCATCGATCGCTTGCCGTCACCATGCATCAGCCCGCCTCCGCACCCCCAAACCTGGCCAGGGACTGGGCCGATCTTGGTCTATTTTAAGATTTCCAAAAGACTCCCCTGCTTCCATCAAGGGGATTGCCGACAAAATCCAGATGACGTTATATTCAAACCAAATAAGAAGAACTACTTATAGCCCATCGCAATCCCGGAAAACACGTGGTTTAGCAGGTAATGGTCATGAATCAGACGCAACAAAAATGGGGCCACCTGGGCATCCGCATCATCCTGGTCGCGGCAGTAGCCATCACGGTTGCGTTTGCCGTGATGATCGCACTGATCGCCAAGCTCAACTACAACGAGGCCATCGACAACGGCTACCAGCTGGCAACGGAACAAGCCGCCAGCTACGCCAAGGATGCCGAAAGCGATTTCGACCGCGGCTTTCAACTGCCCAAACACCTGGCCGGCGCCATCGAGGGCATACGCCGCACCGGCAAGCCGGACCGCAAGCAGACCGACGCGATGATCATGCAATTTCTGGACAACGCGCCGCAGTCCATCGGGCTATGGATGCTGTGGGAGCCTAACGCTTTCGACGGCAACGACAACGCTTTCCGTTTCGATTGGCCGCGCCATGACCCCTCCGGCCGCTATCAGCCCTATATCACCCGCAATGCGCAGGGCAAGGCGCAGATGGACGTGATGGTGGACAGCGACCGCGTCAAGCAGTTTCCCAAATACAAGGAACATCCAGAAACGTATCAGCCGGATTACGAAAAGCCCGGCTGGGGCGATTTCTACTACGTGCCCAAGCAACGTGGACGCGACACCATCACCGAGCCGTACCCCTATGAGGTGCAAGGCAAAAAGGTGCTGGAGAGCTCCCTGGCCGTGGTCATGAAAGACGCCAGCGGCAAGATGACCGGCGTGTCGGCTACCGACGTGGCGCTGGACCAGCTGCAAAAGCGCTTTGGCCCCATCCAACCGCGCGAAACCGGCTTCATCCGCATCGTGTCCGAAGGCGGAATCTATGTCGTCAACCCCCAGGCCGAGCTGCTGGGCAAGCCGGTGGCCAAGGAAGACCCGCTGTTCGCCCACTTGCCGGACATTAAAAAAGGCAGCGACTTCGTCTACGAAGACGGAGGACTCACTCACTTCTTCCATCCCATCCGGGTCGGCGAAACCGGCCAGTTCTGGTCAATCGGCATCAGCATTCCCACTGCGGCCATCACGGCCGACGCCCGGCGCTCGATGTTCGCGGCCATCGCGATTGGCGTGGCGGCGCTGGCGCTGATCCTGCTGTTGCTGACCTTAGTGATCCGCACGCTGACCAAGCCGCTGATCAAACTGGCGGAAACCATGGAGCAACTGGCCGACGGCGGCGGCGACCTGACCTCGCGCATCGCCATCGCCAACCGCGACGAGATCGGCCGCACCGCCTATGCCTTCAACCGCTTCCTGGACAGCCTGCGCGACATGTTCATCCAGGTGCGGGAGCAAAGCCGCCAGGTTTCAGCCGCCGCCAGCCAGCTCAGCCATTCCGCCAGCCAGGTGCACGACGCGTCCACCCAGCAATCCGATGCCGCCTCCGCCAGCGCCGCCAGCGTGCAACAGGTCACCGTCGGCGCCCAGCACATCGCCGACACCGCGCAACAGGCCGGCAGCATCGCCCGCGAAACCGGCGAACTGACCGAACAGAGCGTGGCCAAGGTCAACCGCGTCACCGGCGAAATCCAGCGCATGACCGACACCATGCACGCGCTGGCCGACCGCATGAGCGGCCTGGGCAACCGCTCCAATGAGGTCACCACCATCGTCGGCGTGATCAAGGACATCGCCGACCAGACCAATCTGCTGGCCCTGAACGCGGCCATCGAAGCGGCGCGGGCCGGCGAAATGGGCCGCGGCTTCGCCGTGGTGGCCGACGAAGTGCGCAACCTGGCCGGCCGCACCGCAGAGGCCACGGTGCAGATCACCCGCATCGTCGAAGCGATCAGCAGCGAAACGCGCCAGGCGGTGGGGGACGTGCAGAACAGCAGCCAGCAGGTCGATCTCAGCGTCGGCATCGCTGAAGAAGCCAACCAGGCCATGCGCGAAGTGCAGGACTACAACCGCCAGCTGGTGGCCAGCATTGTCGATATCGCCACGGCCACCCGCCAGCAATCCAGCGCCAGCCAGGAAATCGCCCAGAATGTGGAGCGCATCAGCGGCATGGCGCAAAGCAATAACCAGACCGTGCGAGAAGTCAGCGATGCCGTCACCCGCCTGCGCGAGCTGTCCAGCGAACTGGAGCAACTGGTGGGGCACTTCAAGTTGTAATCGATGCCCGCTTCGTCGAAAGCCCGGCCAGGCCGGGCTTTTTCATTGCCCTCGCCCCGCCATGCTCAGCGCCAAACCGATGGCGAAGCCCAATAAGACAAGGCCGCAGCCCAGATCCAGCCCGCGCCGGCCGCGTGGCCCCAGCCTGAGCAAGAGCGCGCCGCCGCCATAGGACAGCAACAGCCACCACATGGCCGAACCGCAAAACACGCCCGCTACCATTTCCAGTTGCCGCGCGGCGTCAAGGCGTAAACCGCCGGACAGCGCGGCGGCGACTGCAGCGAAAGACAGTATCGTCATCGGATTGCCCAGCGTCAGCAACAAGGTGCTGAGGTAGGCCTTGCCCAGATGCCGCTCCGCATCATCGCGCCTTTCTGCCACGGGCCGGCGCAAGGTGGCAATGCCGAGCCAGGCCAACAGCAAGCAAGCCGCCCACCCCAGCGGCCGGGCCAAGGCGCCGGCAAGCTGCATGGCGAAACCGCCTCCCCATACCCCAGCCAGCGCGAACAAACCATCGGCGCTCGCCGCGCCCAGGCCGGTGGCCAGCCCCAGCCGCGGACCGCCGCGCAGGGTGCGGCTGATGCACAGCAAACCTATCGGTCCCACCGGCGCCGCAATGGCGATGCCTATCCAAGCGGCCTGCCAAAACATCGCCGCCTCCTTTCGTGTTTGCGATGCCAATAGTCTGCCTGCGCCGAGCGTGGCGGCCCATGAGGTTTTTTCGGCCATCAACCATGCTAACCTTCAAAAACAACATCAAAAGCGGGAAAGCGTTTACGAATGGAAGTCGATGCCAAATCCTGGGCGATATTAACCGCCCTGCAGGCCAACGCCCGGCAATCGCTGACCGAGCTGGCGCAGGCGGTGGGCCTGTCGGTGCCGGCGGTGTCGGAACGGGTCAAGCGGCTGGAGGAAGCTGGGGTGATAGGCGGTTACCACGCAAGAGTGGCGCCGCTGCGCGCCGGTTACGCGCTGTCCGCGCTGGTGGGCATCACCGTGCCGCAGCCGGACAAGAAAACCCTGCTCGCGCGGCTGGAGGCCATGCCGGAGGTGATGGAATGCCACCACGTAACCGGCGTGGACTCCTACGTATTCAGGCTCTTGGCGCGCGATGTGTCCCATCTGGAAATGCTGGTGGCGCAGCTGAACGACCTGGGCGAAACCCGCACCTCCATCATCCTGTCCACGCCGCTGGCGGAGCGGCCGGTGCGGCCGCCGCGGCCGCCGCGCTGAGCGGCCTCAGCCTGCCTGGCGGCAGGCCTTGTCCGGCGCTTGATATGCGCGGCTGACATCCAGCGGCGCGGCGTACGGCGAGGACCAGGTTTGTTCATGCAAGGCGGCGATGCGTTGCGCCATCGCCTCGTTGCGCAACACCACTTCCAGATTGCGCGACTTGTCCATATAGCCGCCGCTCCAGTTGCTGGTGCCCACCCAGGCGATCTTGCCGTCTATCTCCATGGTTTTGCTGTGGATGACGCGGGCAAACGGGATGCAGGCGCCATCGCGCGGGATGGTGACGATGCGGACTTCCATGCCGGGCAGCACCACCAGGCTCTTCAAGTAGTCCACGCCCGGCTTTTCCAGATTCCAGTCCGACACCATCAGCTTGACCTTGACGCCGCGCGCCAGCGCGCCGCGGATGGCGTTGTCGAACATCGGATAATAGCTGCGCGGCTTGCCATAGCTCAGCGGCGCGTAGTCCAAGAGCTGAATGCGGACTTCGCGCTGCGCCTCGGCCATCAGCCGCGGCAAGGTGGTTTCGGAGTCGCCCACGCCATCAGGATTGTAGGCATTCGGACTGGCCAGCAGCACCGCGTGCTGCGACAAGTCCGCAGCCTGTTCCGCGTTTCGCAAGGGTTTGACTTGGCCGCCGGCGGCCAGCGCATGCTGCGCCGACCAGTCCTGCTCGAAGATGGCCTGCATGCGGCCGGCCATCGCCGCGTCATCGACTTTGAGCCCGGTTTCATGGATGTGCTGCAGCGAGCGCCAGTCGAAGTTCTGGCTGCCGACATAAGCGGACTGCCCGTCCACCACGATGAACTTGGCGTGGATGATGCCGTTGCCGGTCAGTTGGTTGTAGTCCAACTGGCGGTATTCCAGATTGGGGATGCGCTTCAGCCGCGCTATCGTTGCCGGCTCGCTGGCGAACATGCCCTTCTTTTCCATCAGAAAGCGCATCTTCACCCCGCGGCGGCCAGCGGCGTCCAGGTGATCGATCACCTGATCCAGCTTGCTGCCATCGTGCCCGGCCACGTAGAACTGCTCCAATACAATCTCGCGCTTGGCGGAGTCGAACAACTGGCTCCACACCGTGGCCGGGTCGCGCAGATCGGGCGTATCCAGATTCGCGTGCTGCGGCGCGGTATGCACCAGTTCGAAACCGGGAATGGAGAAATCGGCGCGGGCCAGCGAGGCTGCCATGGTCAGGGCCAGCGGCCACCAGCGTTTGGACATTGCGGCTTCCTTCGGAAAATTTCAGATCATGACATGGCCATGTTAAGCGAATATGTACTCGACATGAAAAAAGGCTGCCCGAAAGGCAGCCATCAAGACAGACCCGCTGTGGCCTGTTAACGAAGCGAAAGCAGCGCCAGCACCCGATAGCGGCTGATGCCGAGCAGCGCCGGCACCAGCTGCTGCAGATGGTTGAAGTCGGCGGTTTGGTTGAGCCGGGCGTTGAAGTCGCTGACGAAGCCACTGGCCCAGCTTTGCTCGTCCGTGCGCGATAGCTGGCTGATCGATTGCCGGGCCTCGGCGATGGCGCCGTCAATCGCCGAGTGGGTTTGCTGCAGTCTGGCGATGGCGCGCAGCACGTCCTGCAAGGCCAAGCGCACTTGGGCGTGATCGTCCGCCCGCCAGCGCGAGACGTCAATCGCCGGGGCCTCGGCTTCCAGCGTCAGAGGCTGCGGCACGCCGCCGGGAAAGCGCACGCCTCCGCCGCGCACGGTCAGCGCGCCCTGCAGCCTGTCCCAGTCCCGCTCGCTGCAACTGAAGCCCAAGCGCCCGTAGTCATCGAGTTCGCAACGCACGCCGGCCGGCCCCAAAGCCTGGTTCAAGCCGCGCAATGCCTCGTCGCGCCGGACGCCCTCGCCGACGCGCACCGCGGCGGGCGCGGCGCCACCGACTGAAAACACCAGCGTTTCCGGCGCGCCGGAAGTCAGGCTGTCCAAGTCCAGCCCGCGCGCGACGAAACTCTGCCGCGCCGGCGCGCCCAGCGACAGGCGCAGCTGGCTGTCCAGGCTGCCGGCGCTGTCATCGCGGCGGCGCTGCCACGCCTGACCCAATGCGTCGCGCTGGGCATTCAAGCCGTCTGTATCCAGACGGCGCTGCGTCAGTTGCTGGCTCAGGCTGTCCTTGAAACCTTGCAGCTGGCTCAGCATGTCTTCCACGTAGTCCAGCGCGCACTGCGCCGACGTCAGCTGTTCGTTCAGCTGGGTGCTGTAACGCCAGCCGGAAGCGCCGCCCGTCTGCGGACGGGCGCTGGCCAAGGCCGCGCGGGAAGAGACGCCGGCGCTGCGCGCGGCGGCGGCCGCGATCGGCGCGCCGTCCTTGCTCCAGCGCTTGTCTCCAGGCGAATGGGAAATGGAACCGAGTGTGGCGGGCATGGCGTCAGATCACATTGAACAGCGTCAGCTGGCTGACCTTGCCGTAGGCTTTCTGGCTGGCCTGCAGCGCCATCGACAACTGGCCCATATTCATATACGCGGTGCCGTAGTCCAGACCGCCCAGCTCCAGCATGCTCTGCTGGTTGGCCAGGCTCAGGCTGTTGTGGTTGCCGTCCAGGGTCTGCAGCACGTTTTGCGCGCCGCCCAGCTCGGAAATGCTGCCGCTGACGCTGGACAAGGCGCTGTCCACGCTGTCCATGGTGGCGCGTACGGCGGCGCCCACCGCCGGGTCCTTGCTGTCCAGCGTCGGGCTTTGCAGCGCGGCGATCACCTTGTCCAATTGGTTGAGCAGCGCCGGCATGGACTCCAGCGTGACGTTGGATGCCTGGGTGACGCCCTCGCCCACCGTGACCTGCTGGCGATCGGTGTTGCCGCTGAAGCTGTAGCGGCTGCCGGCTGCCTGGCTGGCGTCGAATTTGATGGTCGCGCTGTTGACGGCGCTGCCGGAGAACAGATAGCGGCCCTCGCTGTCCTTGGTGTTGGCGGCAAACAGGATGCTGTCGCGCAGGCTGATCAAGGGCGACGCCATCGCCTTCAGGTCTTCGGCCGGCGCGGGATTGGCCGCCGCCACCAGGATGTCGCGCGCGTCGCGCAGATTGGCGCTGATGCCGCCCAGCAGCGTTTCATTCTGGCTGAGCCGGGACTTCAGCGCGCCGATATTGTCGCGGTACTGCGACAACGCGGCCTCTTCGCGCTGCAGCCGCAGCAGGCGCACGCTGGCGATCGGGTTTTCCGACGGCGCCAGCATGCTCTTGCCGCTGGACATCTTCTGCAGAAGCTCGGCCATGCCGGAACTGCTGTTCTGCATGGCCAGCAGCACGACGGACTGGTACTGGTTGCTGGAGATACGCATGCTTGTCCTTACAGGATGGCCAAGGTGCTTTCGAACAGCTGGTTCGCCACCGAAATCACCTTCATATTGGCCTGGTACATCTTCTGGAATTCGATCAGGCTCACCGCTTCTTCGTCGCCGTTGACGCCGGATGTGCCCTGCCAGTTTTTTTCCGATTCGGCGCGGATCACATTGGCGGTGTCCAGACCGGATTTGTTCTGCTGGCTGGCGATGGCCAGGTGGCCGATCATCTGCGAATACGCGTCGCCCAGCGTCACCTGGCCAATGCCGGACAAGGCGAAGCTCTGCTGCCGGATCGCCAGGATCTGCTGCAGATTGTCGTTGTTGCCGGGCTTGGCCGGATCGGCGGAAAAACCCAGATCCGCCGCGCCGATGCCGGTGGTTTGCAGCAGGCCGTGGGCCGCGCCGGGGTCGAACTGAAACAGCGGCTTGCCGCTCTGGCCATTCATGTCGTAGCCCTTGGCCAGCTGGCCATTGACGCGGCTGGCCAGTTCGCCGGCCAGCGTGCGAACCTGGTCCTGCGCCGGCCGCAATACCTGGACCTCGAACTGGTTGAGCCCGCCCAGCTGCCCGCCCAGATCGCCGCCGGGCATGGCGTATTTCTCGGTGCCGAAGGCCAGTTTCAGCTGCTGGCTGCCATCCGGCTGCGCCTCGCTGGACAGGGTGGCGGCGCTGTCGCCGGACACCAGCGGCAGACCGTTGGTCAGTGAGATAGACTTGCCGCCGTCCGGCTGCGCCACCACGCGCACTTCCACCAAGGACGCCAGCGCGTCGATCTGGCGGTCGCGCTCGTCTTCCAGGCCGGAGGTATTGATGCCCTGCGCCCGCGCAGCGATCAGTTTCTGGTTCAACGTCGCCAGATTAGCGGTGGCGCTGTTGATCTGGGTCAGCGTGGCGGAGCGTTGTTCGGCGATGGCCGCCTGCTGCGAGGTCAGCACGCCGTACAGATTGTTGAAGCGTTGCGCCAGCGAGCCGGCTTCGCGCACCACCTGGTCGCGCATGGTATTCGAATCCAGGCTGGCGGCGTTGAGCGCGGCGAAGAACTTGTCGAAGCCGGTGGACAGGCTGCTGCCGTCGCTGCCCATCACCTTTTCCAGCTGGCTGAAGTAAGGCTGGGCGGCCGACAGCGCGCCGACATGGGAGCCGGCTTGCCATTGCTGCAGATTCTTGTAGTCGTCGCTGAAGCGGCGCACGCTGGCCACCGACACGCCATACCCGGCGCTGTTGGGATCGCCGAGTCCCGGCGTTTGCGTGGCCAGCACCACGCCCTGGCGCGAGTAGCCGGGCGTCTGCTGGTTGGCGATGTTCTGGCTGGCCGTATTGAGCGCGACCTGGGCGGCCTGCGCGCCGGTCAGCGCGTTATCGATCATGCGCATCGTGGGCGGTCATCACTTGGAAAGTGGAAACATAGGCGCGGAGAAAGCCGCCAAACCCTGGCCGGCGTCGCGCCCCTGCTGCAGACGGGCGACGGCCTGGTCCGGGTTCTTAAGGGGAATATTCCCGTCGGCCGGCAGCAGCTGCGCCAGGATCAGGTTGGCGATGCCGAAAGCGCGCTTGCCGGCCAGCTGGTCCGCCAGCGCGCCGTCGGCGATGTCCTGCATGTCGCCGTTGACGGACTTGGCGAACACGCTGTCCTCCCCGGCCACTTCGCGCGTGGTCTTGCGCATCTGCTTGAACATCTCGCGCACGAACTGCGCCTCGAACATCTCCGCGGCTTTTTCGGCTTTCTTGCGGTATTCCGGGCTGGCCGGCGCGACAGGCTGCTCGGCTCCGCCTTGCGCGGACGGGTTTTGCAAGTCATTGTTCAGCATCGCAGACTCTCCATAGAACCTGTTCATAGTATTTGCTCGCCGCAGCGGCATGCCTGGTCCGCGAGCCATGGCGTCTTCGCCGCGCCCAGTCCCTTCAAGCCTGCCCTCGCGGAGCGGATTGAAAATCTGCAAACACGAGCTTTTATATCACCACCAACTCGCCATCTATCGCCCCGGCCTGATCCAGCGCCTGCAGGATGGCCATCACGTCGTCCGGCGTGGCGCCGGTGCGGTTGACGGTGTCGATGATGGCGCGCAGGCTGGCGCCGGCCGGCCACTTGAACATGCGTCCCTGGCCCTGCTCCACCTGCACGCTGGAATTCGGCACCACCTTGGTGTCGCCGTTGCTGAACGGCCCGGGCTGGCTGACCTGGGACGACTCGGAAATCACCACGCGCAAGCTGCCGTGCGATACCGCCGCCGGCCGCACGGTGACGCCCTCGCTGATCACCACGGTGCCGGTGCGCGAATTGAACACCACGCGCGGAATCTCCTGGCCCACGTCCACATTGAGTTTTTCCAGCCGCGCGACGAAGGCCACGCGCTCGGTCGGGTCCTGCGGCGCCCGCACTTCTATGGTGGTGGCGTTGCGGGTGCTGGCGATCTTGCCGTAGCTGCGGTTGATGGTTTTCACCACATTGGTGGCGGTTTCGAAGCTAGGGCGGCGCAGGCTGAGCCGCACCGAATCGCCCTGTTCGAAATCGCTGGGAATCTCGCGCTCTATGCTGGCGCCGTTGGGAATGCGCCCGGCGGTGGGCGTGTTGACGGTGACGCTGGAGCCGCTCTTGCCCTGCGCCGACAGCCCCCCGATCACCACGCTGCCCTGGGCCAGCGCGTACACTTCGCCGTTGGCCGCCTTCAGCTGCGTCAACAGCAGCGTGCCGCCGCGCAGGCTTTTGGCGTCGCCCAGCGACGACACGGTCACGTCTATGGTCTGACCGCGGCTATACCCCGGCGGCAGGCTGGCGCTTACCATCACCGCCGCCACGTTCTTGACGCGGGTGTCGGTCTTTTCCGGCATTTTCAAGCCGAACTGCTTCAGCATATTGGCCACGGACTGGCCGGAGAACTTCACCTGCGAGTTGTCGCCGGTGCCGTCCAGGCCCACCACGATGCCGTAGCCTATCAATTGGTTGTCGCGGATGCCTTCCACATTGACCAGCTGGCGCAGCGGCTGGGCGGCGGCGGCAAGCGACAACGCCGCCAGGCTGGCGGCGACGATCAGGCGCTTCAAAAGTGTCAATCTCATCGATAGCCCTAGAACGGCATCAGCGGACTGGTGAAGAACTTCATCAGCCAGCCGGGATTATTGGCGTCGGCCAGCGCGCCGCTGCCGGAATAGCCGATGCGGGCGTTGGCGATGCGCAGCGAGGACACGCGGTTGTCGGTGTCGATGTCTTCCACCCGCACATAGCCGGCCAGCTGCAAAGACTCCTCGCCCTGGTTCAGCGTCAGCTGCTTCTCGCCCTTGACCTGCAGCAGACCATTGGGCAAGACCTTGTGCACCACCACGGTCAGCGAGCCGGCCAGTGCGTTCTGCTGGGTGGAGGTGGACGAGCCGTTGAAATTGCGATTGGCGTCTATGCCCACCTGGGCGTTGAAGGTGGTGTTGCCGATCAGCGACGGGCCGATCTTGGCGCCGGATTGTTTGCCGAAGGTGGTGCCGGCCTGCTTGCTGGCCTGGGTGGTTTCTTCCAGCACTACGGTCAGGATGTCGCCGGGGCGGAAGGCGCGGTTATCCGAGATCAGCGACAGCGTGCCGCCTGCGGTGAACACGCCGCCGCCGCGCGGCGCCTCGGCGGACTGCCGCACCAGCTCGGGCAGCGGATCGGGCGGCGGCGGCGCCGGCTGGAACTGGGCGCAGCCGGCCAGCAGCAACGCGGCGAGCATGAACGGGCGTAGCAATGTCATCGCACCGACTGGCCCAGTTGCTGCAGCATATTGTCGGCCGCGCTCAACACCTTGGTGTTCATTTCATAGGTGCGCTGCGCAGCGATCATGTCCACCATTTCCTCCACCACCTGCACATTGGAGCCTTCCAGGCTGCCCTGCTTCAGCTTGCCCAGCGCATCGGCGCCGGGGTTGCCGGTGGTGGCATTGCCGCTGGCGGCGGTTTCCTGGAACAGATTGTCGCCCAGCGCCAACAAGCCGGTAGGGTTGACGAAGTTGGCCAGCGTGATCTGGCCGACGTCGGTGGGCGTGGTCGCGCTGCCTTCGGTCACCGACACCACGCCGGTTTCGCTGATGGAAATCTTGGTGGCCGTCGCCGGAATCTTGATTTCCGGCTCCAGCGGCAGGCCCTGGGCGTTGACCACCAGGCCGTCCGCGTTCAGCTGCAGCTGGCCGGCGCGGGTGTAGCCGGTTTCGCCGTTGCTCATCTTCACCTGCAGAAAGCCCTGGCCGACGATGGCCACGTCCAGCGTCTGGTTGGTGGTGGTCAGGTTGCCCTCGGTGAACACCTTCTGGCTGCCCACCAGGCGCGTGCCGTTGCCCAGCTGCACGCCGGACGGAGACAGGTTGTTGTCGTCCACCTTGCTGCCGGGCTGACGGTCCACCTGATAGAACATGTCCTCGAACACCATGCGGTCGCGCTTGAAGCCGGTGGTGTTGACGTTGGCCAGGTTGTTGGCGATGGCGGTCAGGCGCGCGTCCTGCGCCTGGATGCCGGTTTTGCTGATCCACAGTGCCGGATTCATCGAACTCTCCTATCAGCCGCGCAGCAGGCGGTTGCCCGCCTCGTTCATGTCGCTGGCGGCGTTGAACAGCTTCATTTGCATTTCGAAATTGCGGTTGAGCGTCATGGTGGCCACCATTTCCTCCACCGCGGACACATTGCTGCGCTCCAGATGACCGCTTTGCACCTTGACGCTGTCGTCGGCCGGAAACGGCGCATTCTGCCGCGGCACGATCAGGCCGTCGGCGCTCTTGGCCAGCTCGCGCGCATCGGGCTTGACCAGCTTCAGCTTGTCCACCGGCTGCATCTCGGCATCGCCGGGATTCAGCACCGACACGGTGCCGTCGGCGGCGACGCTGACCTTCAGATAGCCTTCAGGCAGGCGGATCGCCCCGCCGTCGCCCAGTACCGGATGGCCATTGACCCTGAGCGTGCCGTCGGCGCCGGCCACCATGCTGCCGGCGCGGGTGTAGGCCTCGCTGCCGTCCGGCGCGGCGATGGCGATGAAGCCATCGCCCTGCAGCGCCACATCCAGATCGCGGCCGGTTTCCACCACCGTGCCGTTGCGGGTGTCCAGCGCGGTCGGCGCGTTCTGGGTCAGCAGCCGGGCGTCGTAGCCATAGCCCGGCACCGCCTGGCTGACGGCGGTGTCGATGTCGGCGCGGAAGCCGCCGGTTTCGGCATTGGCCAGATTGTTGGCATGAATTTGCTGCGATTTGAGCAAGCGGCCCGCGCCGCTCATCGCGGTGTAGATCAGCGCGTCCATCGCCTTACACCGCCTGCATCAGCGCCTGCATCACCTGGCTCTCGGTCGAGATCACCTTGGTGTTGGCCTGATAGTTGCGTTGCGCGGTCATCAGCGTCACCAGTTCCGAGGTGACGTCGACATTGGATTGCTCCAGCGAGCTGGTGGCCAGCTTGCCGGCCATGCTGCTGCCGGCGGTGGACAACAGGGCCGCGCCGGATTCGGTGGTTTCCTGCCAGCTGGTCTGCGACGAGGCGGCCAGCGCGTTCTCGTTGGCGAAATTGGCGATGGCCAGTTGCGCGACCACCTGCTTCTGGTCATTGCTGTAGCTGACGATCACCTCGCCGTGTTCGCCCAGGCTGACGCCGGTGCGCGCGCCCGGCGGATAGCCGGTGGCGGCGTTGCGGCTGGTGCTGGCCTCGCCGGCAAACTGGGTGGTGCCGGTGTAATCGACGGCCAGCTTCAGCGGCGAAGCGCCGGCCGGCGTGCCCAGGTCCAGCGCCACCGCGGCGGCCGGCTGGGTCAGCTTGCCGTTGCTGTCGAACTGCAGACTGGTGGTGGCGCCCAAAGCCTGGCCGTCCAGCGCGTAGTGCACGGTGACGGTGCTGTCCGCGCTCTTGCAGAAGTACTGGGTCAGGTTGTGCTTGTTGCCCAGGGAGTCGTAGACGGTGGACACGCTGGAGTGGTTGAAGCTCTGGGTATTGCCCTTGTCGAACGGGATGGTCTGCGTGGTCCAGCCGGCCGACATATTGCCGGTGTACTGCAAGGCGTCGCTCGGCTTGGCCGGGATGTTGCCGGTGGGAATCTGGATGTCGCCCAAGGCGCCCAGCGCGCCGCTGTCCGCCTTGGCATAGCCCTGGATGCGGCCCTTGCTGGCGTCGATCAGGTAGCCGTCCTTGTCGGTATCGAAGATGCCGACGCGGCTGTAGCTGACCGTGCCGGCCGTGCTCTTGGAGACGAAGAAACCGCGGCCGTCGATGGCGGCGTCCAGCGTGCGGCCCGTATTCACCAGGCCGCCGTTGCGGCCGATGTTCTGGCTATTGCCGCGGCTGTTGACGCCCATGGCCTGGCTGCCAGCATAGGCGGAGGCGAAGGTCACGCGGCCGGACTTGAAGCCGTAGGTGGCGGAGTTGGCGATGTTGTCGCTGATGCTGCCGAGTTGATCGTTGACGGCGTGGATGCCGGACAGGGCGATTTCGAAACTCATGAAACTCTCCGAACGGGACTTTAAGCGGAAGCGCCGGGCAGACCCAGCAGGGCGGAAACAGAGGACGACGGGAATTCTCCCAAGCCGGCCAGCGACAATACCGGTTCGCCGCCGTTGACCGGCAGGCGCACGCCGTTGACGTTGGCCTTCAGTTCCAGCAAGCCGGCGCTGCCGGAAGCGGTGGCCAGCTCCAGCTGATAATCGCCGGCCGCCAGGCCATAATCGGCCAGCTTGATCTGGAAGTCGCTGGCGCCGGCGGCGCGCTTGCCCAGCTCGATGCGGGTGCGCTGGCCGGCGGCGTCGGTCAGGATCAATGTATTGGCCTCCTCCGCGCCGGACAGGGTCAGCCGGCCGGACAAGGCGGTCTGGCCGTCGCTGCGGAAGCGGTCGGTCTGCACCAGCACCGGCTTGCCCACCTGCGCGCCCAGCGCCAGGCCTTGCAGCTCGCGCAGCATGCCGCTCTGGCTCTGCAGCAGCTTGACCATGTCCTGAGTCGACTGCACCTGGTTCATCTGCGCCAGCTGGCTGACGAACTGCGACGGATCGGCCGGGTCCAGCGGACTCTGGTTGCGGATCTGCGCCAACAGCAGGGTCATGAACATGTCTTGCGTATCGTTCTTCTTGCCGGCGGCCGGCGCCACTTTCGGCGCGGCGGACGAGGACTGGCCGCCCGTAGGCAGTTGCGACGACTGCGTCTGATCCACGCTCATGCGTTGTCTCCCAGTTTCAGCAGGTCCTGCTGCATGGTTTTCACTCGCGCCAGCACTTCGACATTGGTCTGGAAGGCGCGGCTAGCGGACAGCATGTCGGTCATTTCCTCTACCGAGTTGACGTTGCTGTAGTAGACATTGCCGTCGGCGTCGGCCAGCGGATTGCCCGGCTCGTGCGCCTTGCGCACCGGCTCCGGGTTATGCACCACATCCAGCACCTGCACGCCGACGCCCTCGCCCATCATCTGGCTGGAGAACACCGGCTTGCGGCCGTGATAGGCCGCCTGCTCGTTGCCGGCAGCGGCATCGGCGTTGGCCAGGTTGCTGGCCACCGTATTCAGGCGCACCGTTTGCGCGGTCATCGCCGAGCCGGCAATGCGCGAGATATCGCGAAATGACATGGCTTATTGCCCCGCAATGACTTTGGCCAGCCCGTGCAGCTTCATATTGATGAAGGTGAGGCTGGTCTGGAATTCGGAAACGTTTTGGGAGAATTCGGCCTGCTCCACGCCCAGCTCGACGGTATTGCCGTCGCGGGACGGGTGATTGGGCAGCCGGTACAGCAGATCGCCGCCGTCATCCAGCGCCAATGGCGAGTCGGCGCCGGCCGATGCCAGCGCCGCCTTGAAATCGATATCGCGCGCCTGATAACCCGGGGTGTTCTCGTTGGCGATATTGGACGCCAGCACCCGGGTCCGCTCCGCCCGCAGCCGCAAGGCCTCGGGATGGATGCTCAGGGCCTTGTCCAGATGTAAGCCCATTGCCTTGACCCTATCAGTTCACTACCATGTTCAAGCTATTCGCTACAAATAGCCCTTTAATTGGAAAGCGATACTAATAAGTGAATCCAGCATCGTATACGCAACAATTACCAAGCAATTCCGAATGGCAAAATTCACGACTCAAGCCTTGACGCTGCTCGCCCTCGCCCTGCCTCAAATCAGCCTGGCCGCCGCAGGACCGGACGCCGCCATCCGCCAACAGGCGGAAGCCCGGATTAATCAGCGTCTGCAGGAAGCCGGCCTGGAAGCCAGCAGCACGCAGTTGCAATTGCTGCCGCCGCGCGACGTACCCGCCTGCCCCGCGCCCTGGCAAGTAGAGGCCGCCGATACGCGCGCCTTCAGCCGCATGCGCTTCACCCTGTCCTGCCCGGGCATGGGCTGGCGCGGCAATGTCATCGTCCGCGCCGCCGTATCCGCGCGCGTCGCCGTCGCCGCCCGCGACCTGCGCGCCGGCGAAACGCTGCAAGCTGAAGACATCGCCTGGGAAGAACGCCCGCTCGCCGACCCGGCCGACCTGTTCGGCCGCGCCGCGCCGCCGCAGGGCATGCAAGTCCGCTCGGCGCTCAGCGCCGGTCAGCCGCTGCGGCGCCGGCAATTGCAGCCGCCGCAGCTGGTGAAGCGCGGCGCCGGCCTGCGGATCGTGGCGCGGCAGGACGGCATCGAAGTGACCGTGGCCGGCGAGGCGCTGGCCAACGGCCGGCAGGGCGAGATCATCCCGGTGCGCAACCTCAGCAGCGGCAAGACCATCAAGGCCCGCGTCAGCGCAGACGGCGAGGTCAATCCGGTGGAGTGAGCGCGTTCAAGATTAATTAAGTGGGTGACTTGAGAAGGAATTTAATGCCGATAATCAAACCACTCAGAGCACCTTAGCCAAGGCCTGCCACTGAAAACAGTATAAAGTCGTACGGCAAGGAGGCGCGATCAGGAATCATAGGCTGGATTAGCAGCTCGGACTACTTTAGTTCCAAGGAAGGGGTTTGAGTATGATACTCAACAGGTGAAATCAGGGCAATTTAGCGAAATGGAAATAAAAATCCAAACACCTTTAGCCGTAGAGAAAAACGACTGAAAAATATGCGTATAGCTGTCGACTATGCTATAGAGACACCGATCCCTCAAGCTGAGTCGAAAAGATTTATCACTTGAAACCGAACGCCCTTTCCTGTCTTGCTGTAGCCATCGTATTGAGTAGGGTCGACAATGTGGCCAAACTGATCAGAGCTGATTCCAGCATGGCTTGCATACTGTCTTGCCTGCCGCTCAACTACTGGAAGATTTTTCTTTATCTCCTCAACCGCCTCTACGTATCTAGCCTTCACGTCAGGATCTGTCGTTGCATCAGCAATTTTCTGGAATGCGATGAGATTGGACTTGCACGTAGCAATCACTGACATTCTCTCATTATATGCGACCGCATATGCCATTGATTCCATTACCGCCTCCTAGCATCAAGTTCTGAATGGATAAAAATTCAGCATAGCTGTTTACACAAAACAGCATGTAAAAGACATATAATTTTCTCAGCCTAGCCAACATAGACCGCCAACTGCTGCAGATATACCTATACACCTTGCCTTAGCGTCCTGCTGCATGTTGGCAAGACAAGTTCCACCAACGCGCGCCATCTCGCAGATTATCGTCACCACGCCCTATCCCGCCCCCGTGATTAGCTAAGCGCAATCTTTCATTTCACATACCCGATTCGCATTGATACATTTTGCATATCAGATTATGTATTTTGTATCCAAAGATGCCTTCCACTCCGCTGATTTTCCTCCTCGCATTCCGCTGTCGCGGCCTGTCCGGCTGATCGCAAGACTTGCCGGGCAGGCACACCCGCATACCGCAAACCGATAACAAAGAAAGCCTGATCCATGATGAAACACACCCTGCTGCTGGCCGGGCTGGGCGCCGCTTTGCCTTTTTCCGCCTTCGCCGCCGATTCGTCCGCGCCCGACAACACCCTGGAACGCGTCACCATCACAGGCAGCAACATTCGCGCCAGCTCCAAAGCCAAGGCCAATCCGGTCCAGGTGATCACCGCCGCCGACATCGCCAAAAGCGGCAAAGCCGACCTCCCGGACGTGCTGCGATCGCTGGCGGTGAACAGCGGCAACAGCTTCAACGAACAAGTCACCGGCAGCTTCTCCGCCGGCACCGCCGGCGTTTCGCTGCGCGGCCTGGGCCAACGCAACACCCTGGTGCTGGTCAACGGCAAGCGGGTTTCCAATTACGCCACCGCGCAGGAGTTGCAGGAAACCTTTGTGGACTTGAATGCGCTGCCGCTGAAAGCCGTCAAACGCATCGAGATTCTGAAGGACGGCGCCTCGGCCATTTACGGATCGGACGCCATCGCCGGCGTGGTCAACATCATCCTCTACCCCGATTACCAGGGGGCCGAGGCCGGCGTGGAGTTCAGCCGCGACAGCAGCACCGGCCAGAATCAGCAGAAGTTCAATCTGCTGGCCGGCAAGGGAGACCTGGAGCAAGACGGCTACAATGTCTGGTTCGCTTTCGATTCGCAAAAGCGCGGCCGGCTGGACCAGACCGACGTGTCCTGGCTGAAGGACAACGATTTTCGCGGTTTGCCCGGCGGCGCGTTGAACCGGGCTGTCACCAACTACTATGGATCGGACCCGACCAATCGCTTCCCCAAGGCCATAGGCCCGCTGCAGGATACCGACTACTCGACCCTGAACCCGGCAAAGAGCGGCCGCGTCTGGGCCTACAACCCGGCGCAGTACACCACGCTGATGCCGGCCATCGAGCGCTATCACGCCGCCCTGCACGGCAGCTACCGGCTGAACGCCGCCACCGAGGCCTATGCCGAATTCCTGTACGGCGCCAGCCACGCCAGCGCCATCTTCGCCGGTCCGCTGTCGCTCACCAGCTCGCTTCGCGCCTGGGACGCCGCCCATCAACAACTGGTGCCGATCAGCACCACGCTGCCGGTCGGCCATCCCGACAACCCCAACGCAGCGCCTACGCCGTTCAGCACGGTGCTGTTCGGACAGGGCGAGCGCGACAAGACCGACAGCACCTCGTTCCGCCGCCTGCTGGCCGGCGTCAAGGGCAGCGGCGACAAATGGGACTGGGACGTTTCCGGCCTGTATTCCGACAGCCGGCTGCGTGAATACGCCTACAACTTCGTCAACCGCTACGCCTATGAAGCCCTGCTGCAGAACGGCGGCTACAGCTTCACCGATCCCTCGAAAAACAGCGAGGCGGTCAAGGACAGCCTGCGCATCAACACCCTGCGTCCGGCTTACTACCGCGTGATGAGCCTGGACGCCACCGCCAGCACCGAGCTTGGCCGGCTGCCGGCGGGGCCGATCGGCTTCGCCGCCGGCTACCAGCTGCGGCGCGAAGTCATGAACGCCGGCACCTCCTGGCAAGTGCTGAGCGGCACCGAGCTGCGTCCGGCGCTGGACCTGATCGACGGCTCGCGCCTGATCCAGGCGGCGTACTCGGAACTGAACGTTCCGCTGCTGAAGAACCTGTCGCTGAGCGCGGCCGCCCGCGCCGACCACTACAGCGACTTCGGCAACGCCTTCTCGCCCAAGCTGGGCCTGCGCTATCAGCCGCTGGAAAGCCTGACGCTGCGCGGCTCGGTGTCCAAAGGCTTCCGCGCGCCCTCGCTGCCGGAAATCACCCAGAGCACCGCAGTCAGCTACAGCAGCGCCCAGGATCCGTTCGACCCGGTGACGCCGGGGCGTTCGGTATCGTTCACCCACCTGGTGGTGGCCAATCCGGCCATCAAGCCGGAGCGCTCGAACAACCTGAACCTGGGCTTTGTCTTTTCCCCGACCGCCAGCACCAGCATAGGCGTCGATTACTATCGGATCCGCCAAAAAGACGTCATCGGGCTGGAGGACTCCGAAACGTTGATCCGCAATCCGCAGGCCTATCCTGGCCAAGTGGTGCGCGACAGCCAGGGCCGCTTGCAATCGATCTCCCAGAAATTCATCAACCTGAGTTCGCAGAGCACCTCGGGCTTTGATCTGGAGCTGTCGCAAAGCTGGAAATTCGCGCCCGGCAAACTGACGCTGGCCGCCCAATGGACCCGGCTGCTGTCGTTCAGCAAGCCGCTGCAGCAAAACGGCCCGCAGATAGAAGGCGCCGGCAGCAATGTCCACGGCGCGTTGCCGCGCTGGAAGGGCCAGACTTCGGCCAACTGGGAGGCCCGCGACTGGAGCGGCACGCTGACCTGGTTCCATACCAATGGCTATACCCAGGCCACCCGCGACGACGACAACGATCAGGCTTGGGTCAAGGGCTCAGACACCTTCAACCTCAGCGCCAGCTACAAGGGCTTCAAACGGCTGACGCTGACCGCCGCGGTGGAAAACCTGACCAACAAGCGCCCGCCTTGGGATTCCCATAGCGGCGTCTACTTCGACTCCAGCCAGTACGACCCTACCGGCCGCACTTTCATACTGGGCGCGCAATACAAGCTGGACTGACTCTCGCTTGCCCATCGGCCGTCCCTATCAGAAGCGCCTGCTGAAACCGGGCGCTTTTTCCATGGCATGGCCCATAATAACGATCAGTATTTCTACTAGTATTGACTATGCAGTCATGTCCAAATCCATCCTTCGCCGGGCACGGCGCGCAGGTTTGATGGTTTTCTCAAGGAACACGCCATGTCATTTTTCAACCGCAGCCTCTCCCGCGAACTCGACGCCGCCCGCTTGGAACTGGAGCAAGCCCGCAGCCGGCTCGCGGCCATCGATCGCTCGATGGCGGTGATCGAATTCTCTGTCGACGGCACCATCCGCCATGCCAACGAACACTTTCTGCGGGCGATGGGTTACCAGATGCAGGACATCGCCGGCCAGCACCACCGCATCTTTTGCACCCAGGCGTACGCGGCCAGTCCGGCTTATCGCGAGTTCTGGCAAAAGCTGGGTCATGGCGAATTTCAATCCGGCCGCATTCTGCGGCTGCGCAAGGATGGTTCGGAAGTTTGGCTGGAAGCCAATTACTCGCCGATTCGCGATCAATCTGGGCGGGTGACAGGCGTGATCAAAGTGGCGGTCGACATCACCGCCCAGGTCCGCGCGGAGCAGGACAGTCTGGCCTTGCGCCAGGCGATAGACCACTCGATGGCGCGCATCGAATTCGATCTGGACGGCAATATCCTCGACGCCAACGATAACTTTTTGAAGGTATTCGGCTATGGACGCGGCGAGCTGATAGGCAAACACCACCGCATGCTGTGCGAGGCAACGTACGCCGCCAGTCCGGAATACGGGAAACTCTGGCAACAGCTCAGGCAGGGGCGCTTTATGGAGGGGCAGTTCCGCCGCCTGCGCAAGAACGGCGAGACGGTGTGGCTGCAGGCCACCTATAACCCGGTGCTGGACCCGGACGGTCGGCCGGTGCGGGTGGTGAAGTTCGCCAGCGATATCAGCGAGCAGATGCTGCGACTGCGGCAACAGGCGGAAAACGCGCAAAGCGCGGTAGAGGCCTCGCAGAACACCGAACAGCTGTCGATTCAAGGCTCATCGGTACTGGAACAGGCCGCCAGCGAAATCAACCGGGTGGCCGGCAGCGTGGAAACCTCGTCCGGCATCCTGGCCAAGCTGGGCGACAGCTCCACACAGATCGGCAGCATCGTGGACACCATCAGCGACATCGCCGATCAGACCAATCTCTTGGCGCTGAACGCGGCGATCGAGGCGGCGCGCGCCGGCGAGATGGGCCGCGGCTTCGCCGTGGTGGCGGATGAAGTGAGAAAATTGGCGGAACGCACCAGCCAGTCCACCGGGGAGATTTCCGGCATCGTCAAGAGCATTCAGGACGACTCGCGCTCGGCGATCGAGGCGATGCAACAGATGCAGACGCTGGCCGACAACAGCCTGCAGCTGGCCGACCAGGCGCGCGGCGCGATTCAGGAAATCCGCAGCGGCGCGCGCGATGTGGTGCAAGTCGTGCGCGAGGTGTCGGAGCTGCTGCAACAAAACTGAGCCGGGCGCCGTCCAGCGGACGGCGCAAACCGGCATCAAGACCAGAGCCGCCGGCTCAGTAGCCCAAGCCCATCGCCGCGCGCACCTCGCCCATGGTTTCGCGCGCCACTTTCTCGGCGCGGGCATTGCCGTCGGCCAGGATTTCCGTGACCAGCTTGGGATTGGCCAGGTATTTCTCGGCGCGCTCGAACATCGGCTGCTGCTCGCGCACGACGGCGTCGATCACCGGCTGCTTGCAATCCAGACAGCCGATGCCGGCGCTGGTACAGCCCGCCTTGACCCATTCCTTGGTTGCGCCGTCGCTGTACACCTCATGTAGCTGCCACACCGGGCATTTGGATGGGGTGCCCGGATCGGTGCGGCGCACGCGCGCCGGATCGGTCGGCATGCCGCGGATTTTCTTGCTCACCGTTTCCGGCGCTTCGCGCATGGTGATGGTGTTGCCGTAAGACTTGGACATCTTCTGGCCATCCAGGCCCGGCATCTTGGAGGCGGCGGTCAGCTTGGCCTCGCACTCGGACAGGATGCTCTTGCCCTTGTTTTCCAGCCAGCCGAACAAGCGTTCGCGGTCGGCGTTGCCCAGGTTCTGGCTGGCGGCCAGGATGTCGCGCGCCTGCGCCAGGGCCTCCACCTCGCCGTCCTGCAGATAGCGGTTGCGCAGCTGCTCGAACAGCTTGCCGCTCTTGCCGATTTTCTTGACGGCGGCGCGGGCCAGCTCCTCGAAATTGGGCTCGCGGCCGAACATGTGGTTGAAGCGGCGCGCCACTTCGCGCGTCAGCTCGATGTGCGGCACCTGATCCTCGCCCACCGGCACCATGCCGGCCTTGTACACCAGGATGTCCGCCGCCTGCAGCAGCGGGTAGCCGAGGAAGCCGTAAGTGGTCAGGTCTTTGTGGCTCAGCTTCTCCAGCTGGTCCTTGTAGGTGGGCACCCGCTCCAGCCAGCCCAGGGGCGTCACCATGGACAAGGCCAGGTGCAGCTCCGCGTGCTGCGGCACTTTGGACTGCACGAAGATGGTGGCCTTTTCCGGATCGACGCCGGAGGCCAGCCAGTCGATCACCATTTCGTTGATCGACTTGCCGATGATGGAGACGTCGTCGAAATTGGTCGTCAGCGCGTGCCAGTCGGCCACCATGAAGAAGCATTCGTGATGATGCTGCAGTTCCACCCAGTTCTTGATCACGCCATGGTAGTGACCAAGGTGCAGGCTGCCGGTGGGGCGCATGCCGGAAAGGATGCGGTTGGCGGACATATTATTGTGCTCTCGATTGGCCGCGGGAAAGCAAAAGCCGCCGGCACCATCCGGCGGCCTGGCCCGCGCAGGGTTCTAGAAAAACAGTTGCAGCAGATGATACATCAACTGGTAAAACGGTTGCAGGATGGTGCCCAGCAAGCCGGTGGCGATCAGCAGCAGCAGTATCCACATGCCGTAACGCTCGGTCTGGGAATACTTCCAGGCCGTGCCCGGCGGCAGCAGGCTCTCCACGATGCGGCCGCCGTCCAGCGGCAGGATAGGCAGCAGGTTCAGCAGCATCAGCGAGATATTGATGGCGATGCCGGCCTTGCTCATCAGCAGCAGCGGCTCGGTGTAGGCATTGTCGGTATGCAGCGCCAGCTTCAGCAGCAGCGTCCAGCCTATGGTCATGGCGAAATTGGCGGCCGGCCCGGCGGCGGCCACCCAGCGGCTGTGCTGGCGCGGCTTGCGCAGCGCGCCGAAGTTCACCGGCACCGGCTTGGCCCAGCCGAACACGAAACCGCCCATCCACAAGGTCAACAGCGGCAGCAGCACCGTGCCCACAGGGTCGATGTGTTTCAGCGGGTTCAGCGTCATCCGGCCCATCATATAAGCCGTGCTGTCGCCAAAACGGCGAGCCGCATACGCGTGCGCCGCCTCATGCATGGTGATCGCCAGCAGCACCGGCAAAGCATAAATGGCGACACGCTGCACCATCAGGTCGAGATCCATCCCCACTCCTTGTCTATCCGGCCGCGCGTGCGCGGCCTGTTCATTGGCTTAACGGCGCTCACAGCACCGCGCCGACAATCAGCATTACGATGGCCTGCACCAGCGGCAACAGCACCTTGCCCAGAATGCCGCTGAACATCAGCAATAGCAGTATCCAGAAGCTGTAGCGCTCCACCTTGGAGAACTGCCAGGCGGCGCGTGCCGGCAGCAATGCCTGCACAATGATGCCGCCCGGCAGGGGCGGCAGCGGGATCAAAGTGAAGATCATCAGCGCCACATTGACCTTGATGCCGATCAGCGCCATCAGTTGCAGCGGCTCGCCGAAGTAGACCGACAGATGGTCGGCGGCCACCGCCACCCCGGCCCACAGCAACGCCATCACCAGATTGGCCAGCGGCGTCACTACCGCCACCTTGGCCAGCGCGCTGCGCGGCTTGCGCATGGCGCCGGGATTGAATTGCAGCGACTTGGGCCAGCCTATGATGAAGCCGCCCATGGCCACGCCCACCAACGGCAACGCGATGGAGCCGATGGGGTCAATGTGGGCCAGCGGGCTGAAGGTTCGGCGGCCGGTCATGTAGGCGGTGCGGTCGCCCAGATAATCCGCCATGAAGGCCTGCGCGCCGGCCGGAATGGTGATGGCGAACAGGATGGGAAGAATGGACACCGCCAGTTGTTGAATCAGGGAAAGGGACTGCATGATTTCCTATTGCAATGGGGTTACAGACCAAACGGCGCCAGCGGACCCTTGCCCTGGCGCACCAGCTCCATGCCGTCGGTCATGTCGATCACGGTGGTCGGCTCGGTGCCGCACCAGCCGCCGTCTATCACCGCATCCACCGCATGCTCCAGCCGCTCGCGGATTTCGTACGGATCGGACAGCGGTTCGGCGTCGCCAGGCAGCAGCAGCGTACAGGACAATATGGGTTCGCCCAGCTCTTCCAGCAAGGCCAGCGCCACTTTATGGTCCGGTACTCTCAGGCCTATGGTTGAACGCTTGGGGTGCAGCGTGCGGCGCGGCACCTCGCGCGTGGCCTGCAGGATGAAGGTATAGCTGCCCGGGGTGGTGGACTTCAGCACGCGGAACTGGCCGTTGTCCACCTTGGCGTAATTGGCCAGTTCGGACAGATCATGGCACACCAGCGTCATCATCCGCTGCTTGAGGTCCACGCCGCGAATCTCCAGGATGCGCTCCAGCGCCGCCTTGTCGCCCAGCATGCAGCCCAGCGCGTAACAGGAGTCGGTGGGATAGACGATCACGCCGCCTTCGCGCAGGATCTTCACCGCCTCGCGGATCAGCCTGGCCTGTGGATTGTCGGGGTGAATCACAAAAAATTGCGCCATGTTCTTATCCTTGTCGTGTCGCCGCCGGACGCAAGACGCGCGCATCCAGCTCGCGCCAGATCGGCCGGCAGATAGGCGGCAAATCCTCGGTGTGGCCGACGTCGCGGCCGCCCTCGCCCGGCGCGTGGAAATCGCTGCCGCTGCTGGCGAACAACTCGTGCCGGTCCGCGTGCAGCGCGAATTTGTGCATATCGTCCAGGCTATGGCTGCCGCTGGCCACTTCTATGCCCTGCCCGCCCGCCGCCTTGAAGTCCAGGATCAGCCGTTCGATCAGGGTGCGGCCCATGTCGTAGCGACCGGGATGGGCGATGGCCGCCATGCCGCCGGCGCCGACGATCCAGCCCACGGCGTCTTCCAGGCTGGCCCATTCGTGGGCCACGTAGCCCGGCTTGCCCGGCGTCAGATACTTGCGAAACACGGTGCGCACGTCCTTGACCGCGCCGCAGTCCACCAGATGGCGGGCGAAGTGGGTGCGGCTGATCATTTCAGGATTGTCGCACCAGCGCATGGCGCCCTCGAGACAACCGGCGATGCCGGCCGCGGCCAGCGAGTCCGCCATCTGCCGCGCCCGCTCCAGCCGCCCGTCGCGTATGCTTTGCAGCCCGGCAGCCAACGCGGCGTTTTCAGGATCGACCCCCAGCCCGACGATATGCACCGTGTGGCGGCCCCAGCTCACCGAAATCTCGACGCCGTTCAAAAAGCCTATGCCATGCCTGGCCGCGGCCGCGGCGGCCTCGGCCAGCCCGCCGGTGCAATCGTGGTCGGTCAGCGCCAATAGCGCCGGCTGGCGCAAGGCGGCGCGGTCTATCACCTCGGTCGGCGTCAGCGCGCCGTCCGAGGTGCGGGAATGGAAATGCAGGTCAATGCCGGCCATCGTATTCTCCTCCGGCCTGCGGGGCGGCCTGCCGCTGCTCCCAGGCCGCCAGCCGGGCGCGGTACTCGCGCAGCGCCTGCTGGTGAAGGTCCAGGATGCACGGCTCGCAGCCGCTGCCGCAGCACATGTCGTCGCTGACCTCGAACGGCGGCTCCGGCCTGATGTCAGCCGGGTCTGCCATGTCAGGCGGCCTCGACCACGATGGTGAAGCCATCGCCGCTGACCTGCTGACCGGCGCGGATCTTACAGGTTTTGCGCAGCTCCACCTGCCCATCCACCCGCACATTGCCCTCGCCGATGAAATGCTTGGCGGCGCCGCCGGAATGGCAGACGTTGCAGGCCTTGAGCAGGTCGCATAGCGCGATGTATTCGCTGGCCAGCTTGAAGGTTTCTTTCATTTTTTCACACTCATTCTGGACAGGCTTGTGAGCGGCCTGTGGACAAGGCCGCCAAGCCCTTAATCTGTCTGATGTTTTTCTTGCCGCCCATTTTTTAGGCAGCCACGCCGGGCTATCCACGCTCGCGGCGAACAATCTTGTGGAGGCGCTGTGGACAAGCGCGGCAAGCCGCTGTTTTTGCTGCCCGTTTCGCCTCTGATTATTTTTTAAGCAGCCAGCAAAGCCAAGACCGCCTGCAGCGCGCGCGCCAGCCGCGGCTCGCGCTCGCCGCGCAATTCCACGGCTTGGATGCCCTGCCGCGCCAGTTCCTGCCTATGCAGCTCCAGCAGCCAGTCGCGCTGGGTGGGGTGGCTGCGCAATGGGTCAGGCTGCCAGGGAATGTCCGGGCAGGCCAGCAGCGTCAAGTCGTAATCATGCGGCCGGTACAAGGCCAACAGCTGCGCCGAAGCCGCGCCGTGGACCACCTCCGCCCAGATCTTGCAGGTCAGCACCGTGGTGTCGCACAGCAGGATGCGGCTGGCCGCCGCCGCCGCGTCCTCCGCCGCCAGCTGGCCGGCGGCGATCGCCTCGATGTCGGCCGGTGTGGAGACGTAGGGCTTATCGGCGTAATAGGCCCGGGAATACTCCTCCACCCACGTCGCCGCCCACCCTTGCTCGCGCAAGCGGCGCGCCAGATCTTCCGCCAATGTGCTCTTGCCGCTGGATTCCGGCCCGACTATCGCCACCCGGATCGGCTTGTCGCCATATTGTTGCCGCATTGCCCTCGCGTCCGCGCCAAGCCGCCGGCAGGACGCGCCGGCCATCGCTCGGCCAAGCCCACCATTATACCGCGACGGCAAAGGCTTTCCGCGTTTTTCACAATAGACGGGGACAGCGCTGTGGGCCGGCTGTGGAAAAGGCAGGCAACGCCTTGATGGAATAAGACATTTGCCCACCCGTCTATTTTTTAATCAAGCGGGAACTTTTCCCCCAGTTCAAGTGAGGCGTTGTGTGGACCCGCTGTGGATAGCTTGAGCAAGCCGATGAAATCCAAAGAAAAAACCTGGCCGCCTATTTTTTAGGCAAGCTCAACCTCTCGCCCATCCAGAGAAATCCCCACCTACGGTACACAATCCTGTGCGCCGATTGTGGACAAACAGCGCAAGTGGCTGATTTTGCTTCACTCATGCCCGGATGATTATTTTTTAGGCAAACCGCGGTACGCGCGGCCACCTCGCCACCTCCCCCTCAATAGGGCCGTTGCCCACATCTCCGGTGCAGAGAAATGTGGAAGCGCTGTGGACAAGCGCGGCAAGTCCTTGAATGCCAAGCATGAAAAAAGGCTGCCTGTTTTTTAGGCAGCCTGGCTTCAACACCCGCCACGCCTTACAGGGTGATCTCGCCACGCAAGGAGCAAGCCAGCGCCTCGCGCAGCGCCGCGGCGGACGGCGCCGCCGACAACAGCACATGCAGCTTGGCCAGCGCCGCCTCCGGCGTCAGATCCCCTCCCGGCAGCGCGCCGGCTCGCGCCAGCGGCTGGCTGGCGGCATAAGCACCCACCTCCACCGCGCCCTTCACCACCTGGGTCAAGGTCAACACCGGGCAACCGCGCGCCGCCATCGCCGCGATGCCGTCCAGCAACGCGGGATCGGCGGGGGCATTGCCGCTGCCATAGCTCAACAGGATGGCGCCATCCAGCTCCCCGCTTTGCAAGGCGCGCCCGGCCCATGCGCTGCCATAGCCCGGGGTCAGCATCAACGCGGCCAGCTTCAGTTCTTCATTGACCCGTTGCGGCCGCCATCCGCCGTCCTGCTTGAGCCAGCGATCGCGCCGCCAATGGGCATGGATGGCGAACTCGGCCAGAAGCTCGGCATTGGGGCTGTTGAAGCCGTCAAAACGTTCGGCGTCCAGCTTGCGGGCGCGGCAACCGCGCAGCAGCAGGCGGTTGAAAGCGATGGCGACTTCATGCAGATCCGGCTGGCAGGCGGCCTCGAAGGCGTCGGCCAGATTGGCCCAGCCGTCCGAGCGCGGATGAACCAGCGGCAACTGCGCGCCGGTCAGCACCACCGGCTTGGCCAAGCCCTGCAGGGCGAAGGCCAGCACGCTGGCGGTATAGGCCATGGTATCGGTGCCGTGGATCACAACGAAGCCGTCGTATTGCGCATAGCGCGAGACCAAGGCGTCGATGATCTCGTTCCATTGGCGCGGGGTGATGGCGGAGGAGTCGATCAGCTGCGCGAATTCAACGATGTCGAATTCCAGCCCGGGACGTTCGAAACGCTGCAGCAGGCGCGGCAGCAGGCCCGGCACGGGAGCCAGGCCTTCGGGGGTGTGGTCCATGCCTATGGTACCACCGGTGTAGAGCACCAGGATTCGGCTCATTGCATACTCCATCTGGCTTAATCTTGCCTGATGGTAGCGCAAGCCCTATCCGGCGTCACACCGGCGGCAGGCGAGACTCAGCGCAATGCGTCGTTGATTGCCTGATCAATGGCGCGCTGGGCTTCGTCGATATGATGGACGATGTCGCGCTGCAGCGAACGCAGATACGGATCGTCCTCGCGATGGGTCGCATCCTGGCGGGCCTTGGCCAGCAGCTCCTTGGCCTGGTGGAAGCGGTCTTCCGGCCGCCAGCGGGCATCCGGCGGCATGCGGTCGTAGATGTCCTTGCCGTCGTCGATGGCCGCGTCGCGCATCTTGCGCATCGCCTTGTTTATCTCATCCACAGCATGGCGCTCGTCATCCATGACTTGCGGATAGTCCGGCCTGGCCAGCAGATCGCGCGCCTGGCGCAAATCGCTCATCGCATGCAGATAGTACGGGTGCTCTTCCGGATGCCATTGGTGCTGCTGCCAGTTCCACGGATCTCCCTCGCGCCAGCCATCGGCCCAGGCGGGGGCGCTCAATATGGCGTTGCCGGCAGCGGCAAAAACCAGGACCGTCAGAATTCCACGCAGTTTCATGATTGTCTCCTCGAATTATTCTTAAACTTTCGCCGGCTTAGCGCAGGGCGTCGTTGATAGCCTGCTGCACGGCACGGTGCGCGCCGTCTATGTGGTGAAGGATGCGATGCTGCAGATCGCGCACCCACGGATCGTCTTCCTGATGGCTGGCGTCGCGGCGGGCGGCATCCAGCAGCTCCAGCGCCTTGTGGAAGCGGTCGGTTGGGCTCATGCGCGCGTCCGGCTGCTCATAGCGCCAGGGGTCTTTGCCGTCTTCAATCGCGGCGCGTTGCATCTCGTTCAGCGCGGCATCGATCTCGCCTACCGCGCGGCGCTCGTCATCGGCGATCTGCGGATAATCCGGCCGCGCCAGATAAGCCCGCGCCTGACGCAAATCGCTCATCGCATGCAGATAATACGGGTGCTCCGCTGGACGCCATTCGCGCGGCAGGTCCAGGCGCACCGACGCCGGCTGATACACCACCTGGGCGCGCGGCGGCGTCACCACGCACGCGCTGAGGCTGGCGGCCGCCAGCACCAAGGCCATCCATTTGACGCCCTGCTTCTTCCATTCCACCTTGCATCTCCTTGGGAATCTGTCTTCTCGATGTTTCCGGAGTCCGAACCACACTCCTGCTGATCACAGCATGACATCCGTCCCCTGTGCTTTCAGCACGCTTTAGGTTTCCGCATGTAAGCGTTTGTAGCCATCTCGCGCCGAGAGCATATTTGTTTTAAATAGAAATTTCTAAATAAGGCTGTTGTATGAAATTTTATTAATAACCCCGCCCAATTCACATAAACAGACCGTATGGAAAAAGTAACAGACAGTTTGGATAACTGTCATTTTCTGATGGATATGAATTCAAAATTTGATTTTTGTTAAATGAATAAAATTCAGTCAATGATAAAAATTTATTCAAATTAAGTTAATTTCCATATGTCATAATTATTTGCATTCAATAAAAGCCCAGCCCATGGGCGAACGGCTAAAGCATGGCGGGAAAGGATGGGCGGGCCTCCCGGCGCATGCAGATACAAACACACCCGCCAAATCTTCCATTCAGCAAGGTGTTTCATGGCTCTAAACCGCAATCATGACATCCAGGCCCTGCAAGGCCAGACACTAACCATACACATCAACGAAGAAGCGGTTGCCGCCGCCCCTGGAGAAACCGTGCTCAGCGTGCTGAACGCGATCGGCCTGCGCCGGCTCAGCCGCAATGACAATCAACAGATCGCCGGCTCCTATTGCGGCATGGGCGTCTGCCATTGCTGCCAGGTACGCATAGACGGCCGCCACAAGCGGCGCGCCTGCCAGACCTTGGTACAGCCCGGAATGCGGGTGGAAACCGCCAGCAATCGCTTCGATACGGAGGGTCTGAAATGAGCGCCAAACCCGTGATCGTCGGCGGAGGACCGGCCGGCATGTCGGCCGCCATGACGCTGGCCCGCCACGGCGTGCCTAGCATGCTGTTGGACGAGGCTTCACGCCTGGGCGGCGTGGTCTACCGCGGCCCGCTGCGCCAGGGCGTAGTGCTGGACTATCTGGGCGAACGCTACCGCGACAATATGCAGTCGCTGCACCGCGAATTCGAGCAATTCCGCCCGCAGATCGACATCCGCCTGAACACGCGCATCATCGGCGGCGATGCCAGCCAACTCTTCGCGCTCACGGAAGAAAACCTGGTACAACCCATTCCTTATTCGCAACTGCTGCTGGCCGCCGGCTGCCACGAACGCAGCGTGCCCTTCCCCGGCTGGACCCTGCCCGGCGTGATCATGCTGGGCGGCCTGCAATTGCAGATCAAGAGCGGCGTCGTCAAGCCGCTGGGACGCACCGTTCTGGTAGGCACCGGCCCGCTGCTGCCGCTGGTGGCTTGCCAACTGCATCGCGCCGGCGCGGAGGTCGCCGGCGTTTACGAGGCCAGCGCCTTCGGCCGGCTGGCTAAAGAAGCTCTGGCCCTGCTCAACCAGCCGCAGCTGTTCCTGGATGGCTTGAGCATGGTGGCCTATCTGAAGCGTCACGGCATTCCGCTGCATTACGGCTGGGGCGTGGTGGAAGCGCATGGCGATGCCGAGCTGAACGAGGTGACGGTCGCGCCGTATGACGCCGACTGGCGCGCCGACCTGACTCTCGCGCGCCGCTTCCCCGCGCAAACGCTGGCGGTAGGCTACGGCTTCATTCCGCGTACCCAGCTGACCCAGCAGATGGACCTGGCGCACCATTACGCCGAGGATGGCTACCTGAAGCCCGTCAACGACGACTGGCAGCGCAGCAGTCGCGACAACATCCATCTGGCCGGCGACATCGGCGGCCTGCGGGGCGGCGAAGCGGCCATGCTTTCCGGCCGCATCGCCGCGCTATCCATGCTGCGCCAACTCGGCAAACTGGACGAACAGCAGGCGCAAAGCCAGCGCCAGGCCTGCCTGAGCGAGCTGGCGTCCCTCCTGCGCTTCCGCAAGGGCGTAGACAGCTTCACCCGGCGCGGCCTCGGCCAATTGGCGCTGCCCACCCCCGACACCGTGATCTGCCGTTGCGAGCACGCCACGCGCCAGGACATCGACACCGCGCTGGAACAGGGCGTCAACGACCTGATCAGCCTGAAGATGCGCACCCGGGTCAGCATGGGAGACTGCCAGGGCAAGATGTGCGTCGGTTATTGCAGCGACCGTCTGCGCGAACACACCGGCAAGCACGATGTGGGCTGGATCCGCCCGCGCTTTCCGCTGGACCCGCTGCCGTTTTCCGCGTTCTCCGCAATCGACGCCCAACAGACAGAGAAGGTTTGACATGAGCAAGCAATACGACATCGTGATCGCCGGCGGCGGCGTGATCGGCGCCTCCTGCGCCTACCAGCTGTCCAAGAACCGCGACCTGAAGATCGCGCTGATCGACAGCAAGCGCCCCGGCAACGCTTCCCGCGCCTCCGCCGGCGGCCTGTGGGCGATAGGCGAATCGGTAGGCCTGGGCTGCGGCGTGATCTTCTTCCGCATGACCTCGGCCAAACACAAGCGGGAAGCCACGGGCGCGGCGATGGCGGTGGATGCCACCACGCCGCACATCCTGCCGCAGAGCTTCTTCGACTTCGCGCTGGCCTCTAACGCGCTCTATCCCATGCTGCATCAGGAGCTGATGGCAAACCACGGCATGGACTTCAAGTTTGAGGAAACCGGGCTCAAGTACATCATTTACGACGAGGAAGACCAGCTCTACGCCGAGCACATCGCCGCCCAGATTCCCCATCTATCCAGCCAAATGCGCTGGCTGGACCGCGCCCAGCTGCGCGAGCATGAGCCATACGTCAGCGAAGAGGCACAGGGCGCGCTGGAATTCCTGTGCGACCACCAGATCAATCCCTTCCGCCTGACCGACGCCTACACCGAAGCCGCGCGGCAGAACGGCGCGGACGTGTTTTTCAATGTCAACGTCACCGACGTCGTACGCCAGGGCAGCCGCGTCACCGGCGTGCGCACCGCCGAAGCGGGAGACTTTTCCTGCCACACGCTGATCAATGCCGGCGGCTCCTGGGCCGCCGAACTGTCGCGCTGGGCCACTGGCCGCACCATCCCGGTCAAGCCGGTCAAGGGCCAGATCGTGCTGTCCGAAAAAATGCCGAAACTGCTGCGCGGCTGCATCACCACCAGCGACTGCTACATCGCGCAGAAGGACAACGGCGAAATCCTGATCGGCAGCACCACGGAGGACAAGGGTTTCGACACCAGCATCACCTACCCGGAGATCAATGGGCTGGTGCGAGGCGCAGTGCGCTGCCTGCCGGAACTCGCCAACATCAACATCAAACGCTGCTGGGCCGGCTTGCGCCCTGGCACGCCAGACGAGTTGCCCATTCTGGGGCCGGAAGACGGCATAGAAGGCTATCTGAACGCCTGCGGCCATTTCCGCACCGGCATGCTTACCTCGGCCATCACCGGCGTGCTGCTGAACGGCCTGGTGCGCGGCGAGCCGCTGCCGCTGGACATCACGCCGTTTCTGGCCAGCCGTTTCCCCAACCGCAGCGAAAAAACCATGGACTTCGCGCTGCACGCCTGACCGAGTGTCCGCCCTGCGCCGCCATGGTCTTTTGGCCTGGCGGCTTTCCTCCCACCGCCTTGTCATCCAGCCCTGAAACCAGTTTGTCATATTAATGACGTCGTTTTGTCATCAATCCCTCATAACATCGCATCAGTTTTTCGATAGATAGGCCACTGGCCGTGAAAGGGGACCAATGATGAAGAACAAGCTCGCTTACCTCGCCGTTGCCGGCGCGCTGGCAACGGTTGCCAACGCCGCCCTGGCCGCCAACCTCGATGCGCTGGTCAAGGCCGCTAAGAAGGAAGGCGAACTGACCGTGATCGGCCTGCCCCACGACTGGTGCGGCTACGGCAATGTCATCGCCGGCTTCAAGGCCAAGTATGGCATCAAGGTCAACGAACTGAATCCGGACGCCGGCTCCGCCGACGAGCTGGAGGCCATCAAGGCCAATAAGAACAACAAGGGACCGCAGGCGCCGGACGTGATCGACGTCGGCCTGTCCTTCGGCCCGCAAGCCAAGGCCCAGGGCCTGCTGCAGCCGTACAAGGTGTCCACCTGGAAAACCATTCCGGACAACGTCAAGGACAAGGATGGCTACTGGTACGGCGACTACTACGGCGTGCTGACCTTCCAAGTCAACAAAGACCTGATCAGCAAGGCGCCGGCCGACTGGGCCGACCTCTTGAAGCCGGAATACAAGAACGCCGTGGCACTGGCCGGCGACCCGCGCGCCGCCAACCAGGCCATCCAGGGCGTGTTCGCCGCCGGCCTGTCCCAGGCCAAGGGCGATGTGGGCAAGTCCGCCGACGCCGGCCTGAAGTTCTTCTCGCAACTGAACAAGAACGGCAACTTCGTGCCGGTGATCGGCAAGGCCGCCTCGCTGGCCCAGGGCACCACCCCGATCATCGTGCGCTGGGACTACAACGCGCTGGCCGACCGCGACACGCTGAAGGGCAACCCCAAGATTGACGTGATCGTGCCGAAGACCGGCGTCGTGGCCGGCGTGTACGCACAGGGCATCAGCGCCTACGCGCCGCACCCGAACGCCGCCAAGCTGTGGATGGAATACCTGTTCTCCGACGAAGGCCAAGTGGCCTGGCTGAAGGGCTACTGCCACCCGATCCGCTTCAACGATTTGACCGCCAAGAACAAGATTCCGGCCGATCTGATCAACAAGCTGCCGGACGCCGCCGCCTACAAGAAGGCCGTGTTCCCGACCATCGAGCAGCAAGAAGGCTACAAGGCCGGCATCACCAAGCAGTGGGACAGCGTAGTGGGCAGCAACGTCAAGTAAGCCGCTCCCTCGTCAGTCGCCAGGGCCGCCCAGGGCGGCCCTTTTACCTCGCTCGAGAAAAACAACGATGTCCGCATCCACCGAATCCATACCGACGCCCGTCGCCAGCGCAGCCGCCGGCGGCACCCGAGCCGCGCTGCTGTCCTGGCTGGGCGTCGCGCCGTTTTTGCTGTTCGCGCTGCTGTTTCTGATCCTGCCCACCGCCATGCTGATGGTGGGCGCTTTTCAGGATGCGCAAGGCAACTTCACGCTGAACAATATCGCCCGCCTGTTCGACGACAACATCCTCAGCGCGTATCGCATCAGCCTGCAGATCAGCGCCGCCTCCGCCGTGCTGGGCACCCTGCTGGGCCTGTTGCTGGCGCTGGCCGCCATCCGCGGCGGCCTGCCCGCCTGGATCCGCCCGACGCTGACCACGTTTTCCGGGGTGGCGTCCAACTTCGCCGGCATCCCGCTGGCCTTCGCCTTCCTGTCCACGCTGGGCCGGATGGGCCTGGTCACCATGCTGCTGCGCAAGTATCTCGATTTTGATCTGTACGCCAGCGGCTTCTCCATCCTGAGCTTCGCCGGCCTGACGCTGACCTATCTGTACTTCCAGGTGCCGCTGATGGTGTTGATCATCGCCCCGGCCGTGGAAGGATTGAAGGACGAATGGCGCGAAGCCTGCGAGAGCCTGGGCGGATCGGCCTTCGCCTACTGGCGGCACATCGCGCTGCCGGTGCTGTGGCCCAGCCTGGTCGGCGCCGCGCTGCTCTTGTTCGCCAACGCCTTCGGCGCCGTGGCCACCGCCTACGCGCTGACAGGCAGCTCGCTGAATATCGTCACCATCCTGTTGTACGCGCAGATTCACGGCGACGTGCTGCATGACCAGAACCTCGGTTACGCGCTGGCGCTGGGCATGGTTCTGATCACCGGCAGCGCCAACGCCGGCTATATCTGGCTGCGCAAGCGCAGCCACCGGGAGGCCGCATGAAAACCAAAGCCACATCGCGCCTGGGCGCCTGGATCGCCATTCTTTTGGGCAGCGGCTACTTCCTGCTGCCCTTGATCGCCACGTTTGAGTTCAGCCTGAGGATGCGCCGCGAAGGCTACAGCCTAGAGGCCTACAAGGTGGTGCTGGCCGACCCCGGCTTCCAGCACAGCTTCGCCTACTCCGCCGCGCTGGCGCTGCTGACCATTCTGGTGGGGATTCTGCTGGTGGTGCCCACTGCGTTCTGGATACAGCTGAAGCTGCCGCGGCTGCGCCCCTTGATCGAGTTCATCACCCTGCTGCCGCTGGTGATTCCGGCCATCGTGCTGGTATTCGGCTACCTGCGATTGTACGGCAGCGGCGGCTGGCTGCCGTTTACCGGCAACGAGCGCGGCACCGATCTGCTGCTGGTATTCGGCTACGTGACCCTGGCCCTGCCCTATCTGTACCGCTCGGTCGATACCGGCCTGTCCGCTATCGACGTGCGCTCACTGACCGAGGCCGCGCAAAGCCTGGGCAGCGGCTGGTTCGACATCCTCAGGCTGGTGATCTTCCCGAATCTGAAAACCGCCATCCTGTCCGGCGCCTTCCTGACCTTCGCCATCGTCATCGGCGAGTTCACCCTGGCCAGCTTGCTGGCGCGCCCGGCCTTCGGCCCCTATCTGCAGCTGATCGGCGCCAACCGCGCCTACGAACCGGCCGCGCTGGCCATCATCGCCTTCCTGGTCACCTGGGCGGCGATGGGCCTGATGCAGGTGTTCAGCCGCAACCGCGCCGCGCTCGGCGCCGACAAACACTGATATACGGAAGCAATCATGGCATTTCTGCACATCGACCATCTGAACAAGCGTTTCGGCCAGCAGGCCGTGGTGCACGATTTCAACATGCAGGTGGAAACCGGCGAGTTCGTCACCTTCCTCGGCCCGTCCGGCTGCGGCAAGACCACCGTGCTGCGCATGATCGCCGGTTTCGAAACGCCCAGCGGCGGGGTGATCCGCCTGGCCGGCGACGACATCACCTACCTGTCGCCGCAGAAGCGGGGCATCGGCATGGTGTTCCAGAGCTATGCGCTGTTCCCGAATATGAATGTGGTGGACAACATCGCCTTTGGCCTGAAGATGCAAAAGCGCTCGGCCGACGAAATCCGCCGCAAGGTAGGAGAAGTCATCGCGCTGGTGGAGCTGAACGGCCGCGAGCAGCACTTCCCGCACCAGTTGTCCGGCGGCCAGCGCCAGCGCGTGGCCCTGGCGCGCGCGCTGGTGGTGGAGCCGCGCCTCTTGCTGCTGGACGAGCCGCTGTCCGCCCTGGATGCCCGCATCCGCAAGAACCTGCGCGAGCAGATCCGCGACATCCAGCGCCGCCTGGGCCTGACCACGATTTTCGTGACCCATGACCAAGAAGAAGCGCTGACGCTGTCCGACCGCATCTTCGTGATGAATCAAGGCAAGGTCGAGCAGGAAGGCGCGGCGGAAACCATCTACACCCAGCCGGCCACCGAATTCGTCGCCCGCTTCATGGGCAACTACAACCTGCTGACGGCGCAGCAGAGCCATGCGCTGCTGGGGATGGAGATCAGCGGCCATTTGGCCATCCGCCCGGAATCGGTCCAACTGCTGAGCCACGACGACCCGACCGAAGGCGCGCTGCCGGCGGTGATCCGCCAGCATCAGTTACTGGGCAACGTCATCCGCTATCAGGTGGAAGCCCACGGCGCCATGCTGCAAGTAGACCGGCTGAACCGCAACGCGGCCGACCTGCTGGCCGGCGGCACCCTGGTGCGGCTGAAGATCGCGCGCGACGACTTGCGCGAAGTGCGCTGAACGCCAGCCCGAGCGGCTCTACCGCTTGACCGCTACGGCCCCGCCTCTCCGGGGCCGTTTTGCTGCGACGGCTCCGTCCCCTGCTGGAAATACTGCATCTGGCGGCGCAAACTATCCGCCCGCATCGCCACCTCCTGCGCCGCCGCGGACAGCTCCTCGCTGGCGGCGGCGTTGTCCTGCGACAGCTGGTTCAGCCGCTGCATGGCCTGATTGATGCCGCCCACCCGTTGCGCCTGCTGCGTGGCCTCGCAGGAAATGCCCTTCACCAGTTCCAGCGTCTTGAGGCTGGACTCCACGATATCGCTCAACTGCTGGCCGGCGCTCTCCGCCAGCTGCACGCTGCTGATCGCCACCTGGCCGATCTCCTGCGCCGCCGCCTGGCTGCGCTTGGCCAGCTTGCGCACCTCGTCGGCCACCACGGCGAAACCCTTGCCGTGCTCGCCGGCCCGCGCCGCCTCTATCGCCGCATTCAAGGCCAATAGATTGGTCTGGTAGGCGATGTCGTCGATGATGTCGGTGCGCTTGGCGATCTTGTGCATCGCCGCGATCGTCTGCTGCACCACCCGGTTGCCCTCCGCCGCCTGGACACTGGCGGTATCGGCCATGCTACCGGCGTGATTGGCGTCGTTAGCCATGCGGAACATGCAGCCGGCGATGTCGTCCACCGACGTGCTGGTGCCCTCCACATCGGCCGACGCGCGCGCCGCGCCCTGCGACAGCCCCTGCGACGCCGAATTCAGCTCGTCCGAAGCATTGGCCACCGCATCGGCATCTTCCTTGACCTGCATGATCACCCCGGACAGCCGCTGTCCCATCTGGCGGATGTGGGCGGCTAGGCTATGGGTATCGCCTTCGCGCAAAGGCAGGAAGAAATCCAGCCGCCCGGCCGACAACTCGCGCATGCCCTGCGCCACCTCGTCCGGCTCCGCGCCCAGGGTGCGGATGATGTTGCGGCCCACCACCACCGCCAGCCCTACCGGCATCAACAGCAGCAGCAAACCCAAGAGCACCAGATAACTACTCAGCCGCGCCGAACTGGCCTGTTGCTCCAGCAAGCGGCTGATCTGGGCCAGGATGCCCTTCTCCACCCCCATCAAGGCGTCCACCCGCCGGCTGGAAACCTGGAACCACTCGTCCGGGCGCAGGCTTTGCATGGCGCCGGCCCCGCGCGCCAGCACGGCATCGCGCGCCGACTCGAACTGGCGCGAACTGTCCATGGCCGCCTGCAGCACGGATTCGTCGCCGCCATATTGGCGGTATTGCGCCCGGCACAGCTCCTCCTGCGACACCACCCCGCTGACCTGGCGGAAATTGGTGATGCTGAAGCTGCCCACCGTCAGTACCCCGGTGATCAGCCCGCGCGCGCGTCCTGTGTATTCCTTCTGGCAATTCACCGCCGACCATTGCAAAACCAAGGCCTGCACTTGCTGCGTGTTGGCATGGAACAGCGCGACGATGCGGGACAGCTGCTCGATCATGTCGGAATAGCGCAGAAAAGCCGGATCGGGAGAGATATGGCGGGCATCGATGTCGCGCCGCAATTGCGCCAAGGCGTCCTGGCGCGGCACGGCGTTGTCGAGATAGGCGCGCAGTTCATCGGACATGTCGGCGCGCGACTGCCGCTGCAGACGCTGCAGCACATCGTCCGCCGCCGCCCTCGCTTGGCTCAGCGGCGGGGGCAGCGGCTGATGCAGGTTCAGATAGCCATAGCTCAGTCCGCGCTCCGCCTGCAGGTCATGGATCAGGTCGCCTGCCAGCGCAATATTTTCCGCCAGAGACTGATCCCGGTTCAACTCCTGCAACAGCTGGCGTTGATGCCAGGCATAGCCAAGCGCCGCGATGAACAGCGCCAGCACCAGCGGCGCAATCAACAGCACCAGTTTGTGGGCGACCTTGAGCCGCGCTCGCATAGCCATCCCTCCCACGCCAGAATGATTCACTATAGGAGTACCCAGGCATTGGTGTAAGCGAAAGCACTTAAAGCCTGTCCGAGCTGTTTTCCCCGGCCAATTAGGCTGGGCGGTTTATCGGGGGAACCGCTTGCCCATCCGCGACAACGCCGCGTCGGTCCAGGGCAATCAGGCTGCCCGCGCAAAACCGTGAAACTGAACGTGATGGCGTATGCGCTGGGCAACCGCGCTCTGTTCCTTATTTGTACAAGGCGGAACCCTGGCAAAGCCGGGCGTTCCGCCACAGCGCACAACAGAAGACAGGATGGCACCAAGCTGATAACATCGCCCGCTGTAGTCATTGGGGAGTAGCCATTCCCAGCGTCCCCGCTGGGAAGACCACGTCAACAAACTTGAGACAGCTGTCTCATGGCGTGGTCAGCCGCTGCAGCAGCAGCGTGAGCCCGGCGAGACCTTTGGCCGCAATGCGCTTTGCCAGCCGGGCAAGCCGCATTGCCGCGCCATTGGAATCTTGCTTGCCCGGCCGGACCGTTTCATGTTTCTCACTCTTGTCCTGTTTTTCCTGTCAGCCGTAGCGATCTATCTCGCCTGCGAATATTTCGTCAATGGCATTGAATGGGTTGGCCGCGGCATGAAGCTCGGCGCCACCGCTGTCGGCTCGGTGCTGGCGGCCTTCGGCACCGCGCTGCCGGAAAGCGCCGTCACCTTCATGGCCGTGGTGTTTGGAGACACGCCCGCGCAGAAGGATCTTGGCGTAGGCGCCGCGATGGGCGGACCACTGGTTCTGGCCACCCTGGCCTACGCCGTGGTCGGTTTTGCCCTGCTGCTCAATCGAAAACGTCTGGTTCGGGACTCGCACCAGGTGCGGGTGGACCATGCCCGGCTTAGCCGCGACCAGGCCGCCTTCCTGGCCGTGTTTGTGGTCAAGGTGGCGCTCGGCCTGGTCGCCTTCGCGATCAAGCCCTGGCTGGGCGTGCTGTTTCTAGCCGCTTACGCCATCTATGTCTGGCGCGAAATCCGCGATGCCGATACCGCGGAAGACGAGGAAACGTTGGAGCCGCTGAAAATCCGCCCGCACAGCAGCCAGCCCTCGCTGGCCTGGGCCGGGCTGCAAACCGTGCTGGCCTTGGCGGTCATCGGCTTCGCATCGCATCTGTTCGTCGCCCAGCTCGAAGCCATCGGCACGTTCATGGGATGGTCGCCCCATCTGGTGGCGCTGCTGCTCAGCCCTGTCGCGACAGAGCTGCCGGAAACCATGAATGCCCTGATCTGGGTGCGCCAGGGCAAGGAACGCCTGGCGCTGGCCAACATCTCCGGCGCCATGATGATCCAGGCCACCATCCCCAGCGCGCTGGGCATGTTTTTCACGCCCTGGCGCTTCGATGGCCCGTTGCTGGCCTCCGGCGTCATTACCTCGCTGGCTATCGCCTTCCTATGGCTGCTGTTCCGGCGCGGCGCGGTGGATAGTCGCGCGCTGATGGCCGTCAGCGGCCTGTACGGCGTATTCGTGGCCTTCATCGTCGCCTGTAGCTAGCAACAGACGGATGGCTGGCCCGCAGCGGCCATCCATCCCGCACACAGGGCGGCAGACCTGTCATTTCTGCCAGCCATGCTCTGGCCGTCAACGGCTAGGCTCATCCCAGGCTTGGCGAAGTCCAGCCATCACACTTAACGCTCAGGATCTTAGGCCGTTTCTCGCTTATTCACCGTTTTGCAAGGAGCAAGCATGGCAATCATGAATAGCAAGGCTTTGATCAGACAGCTGCTAGGGGCCGCCTCGCTGATGGCGGCATTTCTGGGCATGGCGTCCGCCGCCGCGCAGGCCGAACCCATGGGCCAGCTGACCTCCGCCGCCGCTCAGCGGCCGTCCAATGTGCCAGCCGGCTATGTGATTACTCCGTTCGGCTATTTCCATCCGTCCTGCGTGCAGGAAATCCATCCGCAAGAAAAGCTGCTGGACCATGGCCGCATCCAGGGCGCGGATGGCTCTGTCCGAACAGGCGTTCTCTGCCAGCATGTCCGCTACACGCTACGCGGCGAAGCCATCAGCCCGCGCGACACGCATCCGGCAGCGCGGCCCGCGGCGTCCGCGTCGGCTCAGGATGCCGTCAACGGCTGGGTGCTGGACACCGAGCTGACCACGTCCTCGGCCTATGGCGGCATCAACGCCCGCTGGACTGTGCCGGCGGCCCCGGCCGCAGCGGATGGCCAGGTGGTGTATTTCTTCCCCGGCCTGCAGGACACCAATAATGTGCAGAGCATCCTGCAACCGGTATTGGGTTGGAACGCCTTCAACGACAATCGCTGGACCATCGCCAGCTGGAACTGCTGCCAGGACGGCGCGGTCAACTACAGCACCCCGCAGAACGTGGCCAGCGGCGACCTGATCGTCGGCACCGTGCGGAACAACTGCGCGGCCGGCACGCGGACTTGCACGTCTTGGAACATCAACACTCAGGACATAAGCCGCAACGTTTCCAGCGCGCTCAATCAGACCAGCAATTATGGCCAGACTTTCAACTGGGCGTTTGGCGGCGTGCTGGAGGTGTATGGGGTAAGCCGCTGCGACGACTATCCACGCGATGGCGCCATGAGCTTCACCAGCATCCAGTTGCTGGACATCAACAAGAAGCCCATCACTCGGAGCGCCAGCCTGGGCTGGCGAGCCAACGTGCTGCAGCAAGCCGGGTGCAATTTGAACGCCAGCGCCAGCCCATCGGTGGCCAACCTCAGCTATTGATCGACTTCAACGCCGCCGCGCAGCTTGCTGTCGCGGCGGCGTTTTGCCTAGCTGGCCCTCGGGTACGCAGACGGAACCGATACGCCGGGACTGCTACAGCGCATGCGGATCGATGTCCGCCACGCTGTCGAACACATAGTCCGGCTGATATGGAAACTGCTCCATCGACTCGCGGGTGGAGACGCCGGACAACACCAGCGCAGTGCACATGCCGGCCTCCAGGCCGCCGACGATGTCGGTATCCATGCGGTCGCCTATCATCACCGCCTCTTCCGGATGGACGCCCAGCTTGCGGGTAGCCAGCAGCATCATCAGGGAGTTGGGCTTGCCGACGATATACGGCTTCTTGCCGGTGGCGGCCTCGATGGCGGCCAGCAAGGTGCCGGCGGCCGGCTCGTAGCCGCCCTCGATCGGATCGATCATGTCCGGATTGGTGCCGATGAACTTGGCGCCTTGGTCGATGAAGCGCACGGCTTTTTTGATCTGCTCGAAGCTGAAGGTTTGCGACTTGGCCACCACCACGTAGTCCGGGTGCGATTCCGAAATCGAGAAACCCACGTTGTACAGCTCGTTGATCAGGCCGGCGCCGCCCACCACATAGGCAGTGGGCATGGCCTTGCGGGTCTGGCTCTTCAGGAACATCGCCGTCGCCATCGCGCTGGTGATGAAGTTGTCCTCGGTCAGTCCAATGATGCCCAAGCCTTCCAGCTTCAGCCGCAGATCCAGCGGCGTCTGTTCCGCGTTGTTGGTCAGAAACAGGAAGGGGGTTTGGGTGTCGATCAGGCGCTGGACGAACTCGCGCGCGCCGGGAATCAACTGCTTGCCCCGATAGATCACGCCATCCATGTCGGAAATGATGCTCTTGCTCATAGGTGGTTCCAGAACGCAGTGCCGATTGCGCGGGCACGATCGCGGGCCGCGGCTGGGTTGCGCGACCGGCACAGCATAGCACGGCTGCGGGGCGGCTTTATTGCGCAGGCAAGGCCTTGCCCTCCGCAACCATGACTCACGCCTGCCTGCGGCCGCGATATGCGGCATGCCCACGGCAGATTACCCCTTCGCTTGTTTATGATAATGATATTTATTATAAGAAAAACGGAAAAATATGGAACAAAAGCGACAATCCTCGCTCAGACCTGTCTGGCTGACGCCCAAGCGGGCCGGCCAGGCGGATGCCGCGCCCGTCCTCCAAAGACGGGTAGGCGCCCAACTCATCGAAAAGATGCAGTATCTCGTTCGGCGAGGCTCCTATGCAAACACAGGTCACTGATCTGACGACGTCGAGAGACGCCCAAGGTTAGGACAGGCTTTATCGGATTAAGGTTTAGCCCAAAGTGACTTCCCTGGCAGGATACGTTGCATAGTGCCAAAACCTAGACGCGGAGATCGCTTCCTGCACTCGCCTCCTGGTTGTCGCCCCCATTGAGAACTGTTTGCGGTTTAAACAGCTAAACGGGGAATTCCTACATGACTTACGTCGCAAGCCACATCCACGCCGCCGCACCACGAGCGGATATTGATTTGAAAGAAACCGTCGCATCCTATATGAGCGCCTCGCTGATCACGCTCAGACCAGGCATGTCGGTCGGCCGCGCCCGCGGCCATATCCTGAGCCAGTTGCACGAGAACGATGTTCCGGCGCAGGTCTTTGTCACCGATGACAGCGGCTTTCTGCATGGCCGGCTGTCGCTGAAGGCGCTGCTGACCGAGCAGGATGAACAGCGCCTTGTTTCCACCATGATGCTGGCGCCCGACTACTCGGTCGAACCCGGCCAGTTGCGCCGGGATATCGCGCCGGAACTGACCGAAAAAACCCTGGACATCGTGCCGGTGGTTCGCGGCGGCAAGCTGGTGGGCGCGCTGTACGAGCGCGAAATCGCCGCCTTGATCCGCGATGAAGGCACCGACGACGCCCAGCGCCAAGGCGCCAGCCTGCCGCTGGACACGCCGTATCTGAGCACCAGCCCATGGGGCCTGTGGAAGAAGCGCCTGCCCTGGCTGCTGCTGCTGTTCGCCGCCGAAGCCTACACCAGCACCATCCTGCAGGTATTCGAGGAACAACTGGAGGCGGTGATCGCGCTGGCCTTCTTCATTCCGCTGCTGATCGGCACCGGCGGCAACAGCGGCACGCAGATCACGTCCACCCTGGTGCGCGCCATGGCGGTGGGCGAAGTGGGGCTGCGCAATCTGGGCACGGTGCTGCGCAAGGAAGTCACCACCTCGTTCATGATCGCGCTGGCGATAGGCATGGTGGGCTTGCTCCGCGCCTGGATGCTGGGCGTCGGCCATGAAGTGGCGATAGTGGTGTGTTTGACCTTGTTCGCCATCACGGTATGGAGCGCCATCGTGTCGTCCATCATTCCGATGCTGCTGAAGAAGATGCGCATCGACCCGGCCGTGGTGTCTGCGCCCTTCATCGCCACCTTCATCGACGGCACCGGTTTGGTGATCTATTTCAACATCGCCAAGCTGGTCATCACCGACCTGGCCTGAGCGAACTAAGAGTAATTGACGTTTGCTGAGCGGTCGCGACCAGCGCCCGCCCTATGGGTTCGGCAGAACACAAACGCGATCCACACAGCAAACGTCAACCGCCCCTAGTCCGCCACCGGCTTGAATTTCGGCCGGCTATGCCGGCCAGCCCTGCAAACCCCTCATCGCGCGCGAACGCCCTCCGATGGCTTTCGCTCAGGCCCAAGTCCAACCAATTCATAAACACCAAGATGTGCAGCTTCCGGTCCAGCTGCAAGCGGCTGCAGTGAGCGCCTTTAGCAGACAAAGGGAAGGCGCTTATCGCCGATCGCCTCTCGGGCCGGAACGCATTTGGCAAATCTGCGCGCGGCGGCGGAAAGACTCGGCAAGAAATGCGCAAGGACACTAGGCATGATTTTCGGGTCAGGGAAACGCCCTGATTTTCCGGAGACAAAACATGCGAAGCATCTCACTTGCCGCGCTGTGCATCGCCTTGGCCGCCGCGCTGGCGACGCCTGCCCAGGCCTCGCCCAAACCGTACAAAACGCCGCACCAAGCGAAAATACAGGCCCGGCAACCGGCCGCGCCGCGGCTGTGGCAGCATCGTCCGCCAACGGACTTCCAAGCCCGCTATCGCCTGCAGGACAACCGCACCGTGATCGGCCGGCCGCTGAAGAAACTGATCCGCCACGCCGCCACGCCGCAATGCCAGGACATGAACGCGCTAGCCAGCCACAGCGGCGCCGACCTTGCCAACTACCTGGCCACCCTGCCCGACTACACCTGCGCTTACGGCCTGTTTGCGCTGGATAAGAACCTGGCATCGACGATCTTCACGTCCTCGAATCTCAATGCGGCGGCTAGCCGCTTCATCCAGGAGGCGGCAGCCTATGACGCCTCGTCGATGGCGCTGGTGAATCTCACCTTGTACCTGCGCGCCGGCTACTATCTGGCCAGCACCGGCACGCTGCCGGCGCTCGACCCCAACCTGCAATCCTCGCTGCGTCCCGGCATCCGCCAGCTGGCGGACGGCGCCGCGCTGTTTGCCGCCAACGCCCAGGCGCCCACCACAGCCAATGAAGTGATGACGCTGATCACCAATATGGCGGATGAGGCCTATTACCTGCCATCGATACGCGCCATCATCCAGCGCTACACCAACAGCGCGGCCAATCCCAATGCCGCGCTCGCCCTGCGGGAAAGTTCGGCCAGCCGCGGCTTCACTGGCGCGCTGACCGTGCTGTTCTACGCCCATGGCCGCGCCAATGCCTTGCCGCTGCTGCAGAATGACGGCAGCTATGCGGCGGCGCTGACTCAGTTCGTGCTTGCAGACAAAACCAGCCTGATCGGCACCGAAAGCGCCTTCCAACTGGGCGACGCCACCCGCGAGGGGCTGCGCTTCATGCAGTACCCGGCGCTGCTGCCGTCGATCAAGCCGCAGGCGAAGACCATTCTGGCCGGCAGCAGCATGACCGGCGCCGGCAACGAGATGTGGCTGGCCGCCGCCGAGGCGGTGAAATACTACGATGCCAGCCATTGCAGCGAATATGGCACCTGCAATTTTGAAACCCGGCTCGCCGACGCCGTCCTGGTCAACCGCTACACCTGCAGCCCCACCATCCGCATCCGCGCCCAGGAAATGACCGACGAGCAGATGCAATCGTCGTGCGCGCTGCTGCAAAAGGAAGAATCGTATTTCCACCAGATGCTGCAAACCCACAAACAGCCGGTCGCTGACGACAACAACACCTCGCTGGAGGTGGTCGTGTTCGACGACTACGACAATTACGCTAAGTACGCCGGCGTGATTTACGGCATTGGCACCGACAATGGCGGCATGTATGTGGAAGGCAATCCGGCCGATCCGAACAACCAGGCTCGCTTCATCGCCCACGAAGCCTCGTGGCTGCGCCCGGTGTTCAAAGTGTGGAATCTGGAGCATGAATACATCCACTACCTGGACGGCCGCTTCGACATGTATGGCGACTTCGCCGCCGCTACCCAGCAGCCGACGGTATGGTGGATAGAGGGGCTGGCCGAATATCTCTCCTTGCGCAACGACAACCAGACCGCCATCGACGTGGTGAACACCGGCAACTACAAATTGAGCCAGATTTTCGGCAACACCTACGACATGCCGGACTATGTCACCCGCGCCTACCGCTGGGGCTATATGGCCACCCGCTTCATGTTCGAGCGGCACCGCGCCGATATCGACGCCATGCTGCCGCTGTGGCGCAAAGGCGACTACGCGGGCGGCTATATGGGCTTGATGCGGCAGATCGGCAACCGCTACGACGGTGAATTCGCCGCCTGGGCGCAATCGGCCACCACTGCCGGCCAGCCGCCGCTGCCCCCAGCTTCCAGCCTGCCGCCATGCAATGAAGGCTACCCGAACCGGCTGGGCAAGAACTGCTCGATCACCGCGTCCGCCGCCGGCGCCGCCTACGCCACCATTCTGCTGCCGGCCGGCGCGCGCAATCTGCGGCTATGGACCAGCGGCGGCACGGGAGACGTGGATCTTTATGTCGCCAAAGACCGCTACCCGACGCCGTCCAGCTATGACTACGCCTCGGCCTGCGTCGGCAATGAAGAATCCGTCGCCATTCCCTTGCCGCAAAGCGGGCATTGGTATTATCTGACGCTTCAGGCGAAGCAGCCGTTTGCCAGCGTCAGCGTCAACGCCAGTTACGAATAATCTAAGCCGCCGCGGCGCAGCCCTCGCCGCGGCTTTCTTGCAAAATGCATGAAGTTGATCCATGTTATCCATGTAAATGCCAAGTAAATAATTGGCAATCAGGATGGCATCGCCACCACGCCGCCGCCAGGCGGCCTTGCGCAAGGATCGTCACAACATGCACATGTCCCTGCAACAGCCATTTCTAATCAGCGAGCTGCCTGCCGCTCGCACGATGGCGTCGCTATTCGACCACCTGCCCGATGTCGTATTCGCGATCAAAGACTTGAACAGCCGCTACCTTGCGCTCAGCGAGGGCTGCGTGTTGCGCTGCGCGCTGCGCAACCGTTGCCAGGCGGAAGGCCGCACCGCGCATGAGCTGTTCCCCAGCGCCATGGCAGACCGCTACCACGCGCAAGACCGCTCGCTCTACACCGAACGCGCGCCGCTGCGCAACCGGCTTGACCTGACCGTCTACCCCGACGGCGCCCACGGCTGGTGCCTGACCAGCAAGCAGCCGCTGCAGCATCCGGATGGACGGCTGCTCGGTCTGGTCTGCATTTCGAAAGATCTGGCCGATCTGACCCGAGAAAAACTGCTGGATGAGCGCTTCGCCGCTTGCGTAGACCACATCCAGACCCACTACCACCGCCCGCTTCATCTGGACGAGCTGTGCGAACTATCCGGCCTCAGCATCGGCCAGCTGGATCGGCGCATGAAACGCGTGTTTCAACTCTGTACCGGCGACTTCATCCGCCGGACCCGCATGGATGCGGCCAGCCACGCCATTCGACACAGCCGTCGGCCTCTGGCGGACATCGCCACGGCTTGCGGCTTCTCCGACCAGAGCGCCCTCACCCGACTCTGCCGGCAGTTGCTGGGCGTCAGTCCTCGCCAGCTCAGAATCGGCCTGAATCGCGGCTGAAACGCAGCCAGGATCCGGCTCTGTGGGATATGATGGAATCCATTCAACCGTTTCTCTGGGAGAGTCGGTTACCGCCATGGATTTCGATCACCTCATAGACCGCCGCGGCACCACCAGCGAAAAATGGGACAAATACGCCGGGCGCGACATCCTGCCGATGTGGGTGGCCGACATGGACTTCGCCGCCGCGCCCGCCATCCTGCGCGCCCTGCATCAGCGGATAGACCACGGCGTGTTCGGCTATACCCATGTTCCGGCCTCGCTTATCGAGGCGGCGCAAGCGCATCTCATGGCGCATTACGGCTGGGCCATCCAGCCGGAATGGCTGGTCTGGCTGCCCGGCCTGGTGCCGGCGCTGAATGTGTCTTGCCGCGCGGTTGGCGCCCCCGCCGATGCCGTATTGACCACGACGCCTATCTATCCCCCCTTCCTCAGGGTGCCGTCAGAAGCCTCACGCGCGCTCAGCGCCGTCTCCTTGATCATCGGCGATGGCCGCTGGCAATGGGACTGGCCCGCGATGGAACGCGCGGCGCCGGGCGCGAAGCTGCTGTTGCTGAGCCATCCGCACAACCCCACCGGCCGTTGCTGGGACGAGGACGAGTTGAAGGCGCTGATCGCTCTGGCCAAGCGGCACGAGCTGATCATCTGTTCGGACGAAATCCATTGCGATCTGATCCTGGCGCCGCGGCGCCATCGTCCGCTCGCCGCAGTCGATCCCGACTTCGCCGCGCGCACCATCACCTTGATGTCGCCGTCCAAAACCTGGAACCTGGCCGGTCTGGGCTGCGCCTTCGCCGTCATTCCGGACAGAACGCTGCGCAGCCGCTTCCGCCGCGAGATGTCGCATCTGGTGCCGCCGGTAGGCGCGCTCGCCTATGTCGCGGCGGAAGCCGCCTACCGGGATGGCGAATCATGGCGGCAGGCGCTGCTGGACACGCTGCGGCGCAACCGCGACCGGTTGGCGCAAGTGTTCGCCGACAGCCGCCTGCCGTTGATTCCACCGGAAGCCACCTATCTGGCCTGGATCGATGCCCGCGCGGTCCATCCGGACAACCCGTTGCCGGAATTCGAGCGGCTGGGGGTCGGCCTCAGCGATGGCCGGGATTTCGGCAGCCCCGGTTGGCTCAGACTCAACTTTGGCTGCCCGCCTGCCTTGCTGGAGGAGGCGTTGCGACGGATCATGCCCTTGCTGTGAAAACGCCTGCTCAGGCAAGGGCTGAGCTGTCGCCGCCGGCGGACATCAGCAGCCCGGTATAGGCATAAGCCGCGATATTGCCGAACACGAATTCCACCGCCTGCCTGTCCGGCCAAGCCGCCTTGGAGACCGACTGCAGCAACTGGCAGGCCCCGTCAACGATTTTGTCCGCAGGGCTGTCCGTTTGCCCCTGCGCCCGCGCGGTTTGCAGATCCTGCACCAGCCGGGCGATGGAAATCGCGTCCGCCAGCCCCATCGGCGCCAGCGCAAAAGCGGCGTCGCCCAGATGCCTGCGCACAATGGCTTGCGACATCAGACGCAGAATGAAGCGAAACGGCAAACCGGTATGAATGGCCAACAAAACCGGGTCCATGTCCAGCAGTTGGTCAATCGATGACACCCCTTCCGCCTCCAATTGGCTCGCGATGGCAGGCGTCACGCCATCCAGCGAGAGCAAGGGATCCGGTTGATCGGTTTCGTTGGTACTCAGCTTGCTGTTCACCAGCCGGCGCAGCAGCTTGATGATGCTGTCTATCGGCAAGGCCCCGAGGGCAAAAGCCACGCCCACCGCCGCACTGTCCGGCAACGCCAGCGTGATCGAATACGCGATGGGCACCGCCAGCAGCATGCGCAGCACGTACCAATAGATGTCCGATACATTCAGACAACGCTTGCGCACGCTGTTGACCGCATCGCCCACCACAAACATGTACGCGCCGCTCATCGCGCTGGCCTGCAGTTCAAAGTGGCCGAACTGCGCCAGGTAACCCGTCAAGGGATGGCCGCCCGGCAGCATTTCCTTCAATGGAAACAGCACCACGTAATTGGCTTCGAAAAACACCACGAACAGCAATAGCGTCAACGGCACCATGAAGGCGTCCGGCCCATATTGTTCGCGATAAATCGCGTCGAACAGCCCGGCCGCCCTCGCCTGCTGCTGAGCGTCCGGCCCTGCCGGTCCTCGCGCCAGCGCGCCCGTCGCCTCGGCCCGCCTGTGCCAGAAGTGCCACAGATACTGGGACAAGGCCTGTCCCCACAGCTGGTTGCCGAACTCCTCGTAGCGCGTCCACCAGCCGTGGTCGATGAAACGCAGATACGGCGTGGCCGCCAGCATCACCACGAACAGGGTCAGGCCGCCGGCGAGCAATGCCAGGATCAACGGCAATTTCAAACCGATACCCATCGCCAGCGACAAAGTCAGGCTGAGCAGGATGATCGCCGCGCCGATGCGCCGCCCGACCTTGCGATGGCTCGCGACCGGCGGATCTTCCTCCGCCACCACGTAAGAATCGTCAAGCGCGGGGCTGTCGATAGGATTCGCCATCATTCTCTCCATTGTTGTGAACAGAAGCCACTCACAGGCCACACGATTCCATCAGCATAGGCGGCACCCCCTAAGCCCGGCTACAGGTAGAAATGCTGACTGCCGGACTTGGCGGCTGGCCGCCCCGTTGCGCGCGTCTTGACATCGCCTCTGCCCTATCTATAACCAGCACATGCCAAATATTCCATTGTGCCAACATGGATAAGTAATAACACCTATACGGCATGAATCAATCGCAAGGGGAATCGTTAGCCTGAAGGGCACTACCGTCCGCACATTTACGTGGGAGAGTGGATACATGAATCTGCTACAACGCGCCGCCACACCAATCAAACAAGCCCAGCAAAATCTGGGGCCGCTCGCCGAACTACCCGGCACCTGGGTGGGACATGGCTATAACCTGATTGCCGTACCGGACTTCCAGAACAAGCAAATCTTCCGTCTGATCGTCAACGCCACCAAGGAAACCCTGACTTTCACGCCCATCGGCGGCCCGATTCCCAATCGCGGCTCGAAACAGGACGACATCTTCCTGTACGGACTCACCTATCTGCAGCAGGTCAACGACGCCGCCACCGACGAAGGCATCCATACAGAACCGGGCCTGTGGCTGAATGTGCCGCCCACCAGCGATCCGGACGCGCCGTCCACCATCGTGCGCCAGGCCACCATTCCGCATGGCGACTCCCTGCTGGCGCAAGGCCAGGCCTCCAGCGAGGCCCGCGCCCCCGTCATCGACCCCGTCAGCCCGCTGCCCACTCTGCTGCCAGGCACCCCACAGCCGCCGCTGGGCTACATCGACCCGTATTTGAACGGCCAGTTCCCGCCGGGCTTCGACATGCAAAACCCCAACCAGGCTTTGGTCAACGTACTGAACCAGCAGGCCGAGCAAGGACTGAAGATCGTCAATACCACCAATCTGCCGGTGAGCTCCAAGAACGTCGGCGCCGTCGTCAACATCCCCTTCATCGTGGTCAACGCCAACGCCACCGAGATGAATTCGATCTTCTGGATCGAAACCGTGCAGCGCCCGGACGGCAGCCAGTTCCTGCAGCTTCAGTACACGCAGACCGTGCTGCTGGTATTCGACGGCATCGTCTGGCCGCACATATCCGTCGCCACGCTGATCAAGCGCTGAACGCAGGAAGGCGAGCGCCGCTTGGCGCTCGCCCATCACCACTCGCGGAGGCAACATGACTATCCAGGCCGACTCCAAAAAACCGTTCGGCATGCTGTTCGACCGCGTCAGCGGCCAGCTCAGCGCCGAAGACAAAGCCTGCGGCGACAGCCGCAAACCGCTGCAGGACATGGCCCAGCTGGCGATCATGGTGGAAATGACCACCATCCCGCCGTATCTGACCGCCCTTTACTCCATCAGCGACCCGAACTGCAAGGCTTACCAGTTGCTGCGCAGCGTGATGATGGAGGAAATGTTCCACATCAATCAGGCTGCCAACCTGATGGTGGCCATCGGCGGCAGGCCGAAAATGACCGGCGCCTACGCTCCTACCTATCCCTGTTATCTGCCGCACGCCAATCCTAATACCACGCCTTTCATCGGCTTGTGCCGCGCCTCGCCGCAGGTGTTCAACGACACCTTCACCGCCATCGAGACGCCGGCCCCGCCGCACGCCCCGGCCCGCGGCAACAACTACAGCTACATCGCCCAACTGTATGACGCGCTGGAAGACGGACTGGAGGCGTACAAGGGCGCCCAGCCGCTGTTCCAGCAAAACCCGGATGCCTGCCAGCGCACCGATATCTATCTGGGCAAGTTCGGCGGCACGCCGATACAAGTGACGGATCTGGCCAGCGCCAAGCTCGGGGTGCGGCAGATCGTGCAACAGGGCGAAGGCAGCGTGCCGGAATCGCAATCCATGATCCCGATCGAGCCGTGGGCCACCTACAACACCTATGGCGAACGCACCGACGGCACCTACGGCCCCATCATCGGCACCCCGTACGAGATGTCGCACTTCAAGAAATTCCGCACCGTGTCGCTGGACAAGGACAGTTTTCCGGACAGCTACCCCATCGTGTCCAACCCCAAGCGCAGCGACTTCACCAATCCGGTGGCGATCGAACTGGCCGAACTGTTCGACATCGCCTACAGCCTGATGCTGGATGCGATGGAGCACAGCTTCGCCGCGCGCGCCGGCCACGCCAACGACACCTTCTTCACGCTGGCGTTGCCGCTGATGCACCAGGCCATGCCGAATCTGGCGCGCCGGCTGATGAATACGCCGCTGCACAAGGATACCAACAGCAGTGTCGGCCCCAATGGCGCCCCCACCTACCTGTACCAGCCGGGCAGCAATCTGCAGGACTTCGCCAATCGCCTGCAACAGGCCGTCAAGACGGTGGGACAGCAGGTATCGGACCCGGACGAGCGCCAAACGCTGGAACAAACGCTGGCCGGCGTACGCGCCAATGTCAACCAGCTGATCGCAGCCGTTCACGCCCAACACGCCTAAGCTCTTGGAGGCACCATGATCGAGTATCGGATCTACCCCGCCATCGGCATCGCCCGCGTCGGCAACGCGCCGGAAAAGTTCTACATCGAACCGGACCGCTACTGCGGCCTGCCCATCATGCCGGACGGCAAACCGTTCACGCAGCAGGACTTCCGCGATGAGCAGGGCCGGCTATGCCGCCAGGCGGCGCGCTTTCAGGTATATAAGGTGGAGAACGGCGTCAGCGAACCGTTGACGCTGTCCAGCGCCGGAATCAAAACCATCCGCTGGACTGCCCATCTGGCCAACAAGAAGCCCAGCTGGTACACCTTTGTGCCGGCCGAGGGCGAGGACGGCTACGCCTCGAACCACCCCTTGCGCAACCCGCAGGTGGCCGACCGCCATACCCTGCTGATCGACGCCGGTCCGCGCCAGATCGCCGGCCGCGGGCAACAGGGCGTACAGTTCAGCAGGCACACCGTGCCGGCCGGCTACCAAGGCGCCCATTTCCCGCCCAGCCCGCTGTACCCGATGAAGGATTCGATCGACACGCTGGGCGAACTGCGCACCGACCAGGATGGCCGGCTGCTGGTGCTGGGCGGTTACGGCATCTCCGGCTCCGCCGACCCCGACGCCACCATCACCGACTATGCCAATAACGACGGCTGGTGGGACGACACCTCGGACGGCCCGGTCAGCGCCGTCATCGAGTTCAACGACGGCACGGTGATCGAAGCCCTGCCCGCTCATGTGCTGGTGGCCCCGCCGAAGTACGCGCCGGAGGTTCCGAATCTGGTGACCTTGTACGACACCATCTTCGACGCCATGGTGCGCAGCGGCCACTATCCGGAGATCTACCAAAACGGTTTCTGGAAATCCGGCAAAAGCGGCTTCCTGCCCAATTTCCACACCGAGATCCGTCCGCTGCTGGAGCGCGCCACCTATATGCCCTGGGTGTCGGCGATACCGCCCAAACCTCACCAGTTCGACTTCGGCATGCTCGGCGCCACCGGCGCCGACGGCCTGGGCGCCGAGGAGTTCCGCGGCTTCCGCCAGTACATCCTGGACTTCATCCGCCCGCCCAGCCAGGAAAACAACATCCTCAGCGCCAACGGCGCGACGATGATGCCCTATCTGGCCGGCGACAACTGCCTGGTGCCCAGCACCGCCACCAGCAAATACATGCGGCTGACCGACACCCAATACTTCATGTTGCAGCAGTGGGTGGCCGGCTGTTTCGTCAACCGGGTTGTGGAGGCGGAGGCCACGGCCGACAGCCTGACCCGGGCCGTGCTGGAAAACTGCGTGGGCGGTCCCTTCTCGCCCGGCATTGAGATGACCTGGATCTCGCGCAACCCGGCCATCTACCGCGAGCCGTTCCGCATCCGCAACCACTTTGTGCCGCAAGGTCCGCTGAGCCTGGATTTCGACCTCAAACGCGGCATGGAGCCGGGCGACCTCACCCGCTACATGGCCATCCCGTGGCAAGCGGACTTCAACGAATGCTCGTCGCAGCCGATTGATGGCCGCACGCTCTGGTGGTGGCCGGCGCAGCGGCCGGAATACGTCTACCTGGAGCCGCAACCTCAACCCAGGACCATGCTGGCTTCGCCTCCGCCGGCGCCGGATCAGGAAACCGGCAAGCAAGTGCCATGGATAGGCACCGACTATGACCAGATGGCCAGCGACTACATCAGCTTCGCCGAAGACATCGAGATGGTGAAATACTGGTCCGGCCTGGGCTTCATCATGGAAAAGCTGGTGGACGGCGAACGGCGCTTTGTCGAGGTGGAGCGCGCGCTGCCGCGGCCGTTCAACCCCGAAGACCTGCCGCCGCCCAATGTCCGCTAAACGCTACGATGTGCTGATCGCCGGCGCCGGTCCGGCCGGCTGCGCCGTCGCCCTGGCCTTGCAGCGCCTTGGGGTCGAGACGCTGCTGGCCGACCGGCCGCTGGCACAGCCGTTCCGCATCGGCGAGTCCGCCACCCCGGACGTGGCGGGCCTGCTGCAGCGGCTGGACATGCGGATAGACTTCGCGGGCCACAGCCCCTACCACGGCAACCTGGCGCTGTGGGGCAGCGACCAGCCGCAACTGGACCACTTCCTGTTTCGCGGACGCGGCCACGGCTGGCACCTTGACCGGACCGCCTTCGACCGCATGCTGCAGCAGGAAGCGATGGCGCGCGGCGTCGCATTTCTAGGTCAATCGGGCGTGGATGGCGTGGCGCCGGATGAGGAGGGATGGAAGGTGCAGGTACGCGGCATTGGGGAGGTTCGCGCGCGCGTGCTGGTCGATGCCGGCGGACGGCGCTCGCCGCTGGCCGCCAGACTGGGCGTGGCCCGCCATCGGCTGGACCGGCTGCAGGCGCTGGCCTGCCATGTCGAAACCACCGGCGACTTGAGCGGCTATTCGCTGGTGGAGTCCAGCCCCCATGGTTGGTGGTACGCCACCGCGCTGCCGGACGGACGCGCGCTGCTTGCCTTGATGACGGACCAGGATCTGGCCCGCGAGCAGCGCCTGGACCACGCCGGCAATTTTCTGGCCGCCTGGCGCGCCACCCGCTTGCTGGCGGAACGGCTGCCGCCGCCGCTGCAGGCCGCGCCGCTGCACGCCTTCGCCGCGCACAGCGGCTGCGTCGCCCGAGCCGCCGGCCCCAACTGGATCTGCGTCGGCGATGCGCTGATGGGGCTGGACCCCTTGACCTCGTCCGGCATCAGCGGCGCGCTCAGCGACGCGCTGGCCGCGGCGCCGGCCATCGTCGGCATGCTGAACGGCAATCTCAATGCCGCCCGCCACTATGCGCAGCGCGCCGACGACAGCTTCCGCCGCTATCTTACGGAGCGCCGCCAGCACTATGGCCTTGAAACGCGCTGGGCGGAGCTGCCGTTCTGGCAACGGCGTTGCCCGCCGCCGCTGGGCGGCAGCCAGCACGCGGCGCCACGCGCCTATCAAGGCCGCTTGGCGTAGCGCAGCCTGGCCGACCAGTCGAGATAGCGCGGCGACTCGCCCAAGCGCAAACGGAAGCGCTCGGCATTGCCGGCTGCCGCTTGCCATAGGTACACCTGGTCGGCGTGGCTGCCGCTTGCCCACGCGCTCAGATAGTAATCGGCGGCGCGCGCCCAATCCTTGAACGACACCTCGTCGCCATCCTGCAGGCAGCCGCCGTCGGGACGGCTGTGATTGATCAGCCTCAGCTCGGCAGAACGGTTCAGCGCGCCCTGCGCGGTGTAATAAGCGTACTGGTTGCCGCCGACTCCGCCCCACCAAGTCCAGAACCAGCCAGGCTGATCCGCCCGCTCCAACCGGACGTACTCGCCGGAGCGGATGCAGCCGTTGTCGCGCATGGAGAAGTTGTTGGACAGGTTGAAGCGCGCTCGCGGCCCAGGCGCGGCCGCGTCGGTCTTCAACCAGCCGTCATTGGCGGCCGCGGCCTGCGCGTAACGGCCATTGGCCAGATTCTGCAGCGTGACGCCGCGGTAGCTGCCCGGCAGAGCGGTCAGCGAGCGCTGCGGAATCGAGGCGTCGGCCCAGGCGAAGGCCTGCACCGGATAATGGTCGCTGTAATCGGTATAGGCAAAGGTCTGCTTGGCCACGGCGGACTCGACGGTCCACTGCGGCGCGGCCGCGTCCAGCGCCTGGTTATGCCAGACTGCCGGTTGACGGTGGCCTTTCAACAGCAGGATGTAGTCCAGGTACTCTGGCGCGTCCCCGGTCCGGGCGCCGTAGCGCTCCAGCGCGATGCCGTTGCCGGCGGTGTCGAAGCTGTACGGCATGCCGGCGTAGCGCGGCTCGTCCGCCTGCAGGATATCCAGCAAGGCGCGGTACTCGGCGCTCTTGTTGCGGTCGGTATTCATGTCGCCGGCGACGATCACGGTATCCTCGGGCGGCAAGTGCTTAGCTTGGATCCAGTTCGCCATCTCGCGCAGCTGAGCTTGGCGCACGGCGATGTCGCCATGGTTGGCGCAGCCGCTGTCTTCGGACTGCAGATGGGTGCCTATGACATGGAAAATCCGTCCGTCAGCATTGATTTTCGCGTAGGCGAAGCCTTTCAGCGCCTGTCCGTCCCAGCTGCAGCCAGGCGTAGCGAACAGGTATTGCCGGCGCTCAACGATGGGCCAGCGGCTGACGATGGCGACGCCGCCGTCCTCCGGCTTCAGCGCGTTCCAGCCCTCCGTCGCGTCCCAGCCTTGCTGCGTACGGCCGATCACCGGGGTCTGAAAGGGATAGCGCGGCTTGAGCAAGGCCAGCAGATGCTCAGAGGCGGCATTGTCCTGCAGCTCCTGGAATACCATCACATCCTGGCGCTGCGCGACGCTGGACGCCGCCATCAGCTCGACCCGGCGCATCTGGCCGTAATTCGGATACAGCGCTTGCGGCAGCAGCATGGCGTTCCAGGTGGCAAGCCGCAGATCGTCCGGCGGAGCGGCGCTGGCCGCCGCTGTCCACGCCAGCAAGGCGGCCAGCAGAAAATGCCCGAGTCTCATTCGATGTCCTCAATCAGCGGGGGAAATCGAACAAGCTGGGCAAGCTCCATTTCAAAATGGTTAATTATCAAAAATTTAAAATTACATACGCAACACCTCTGCTCGATTGTTCAAATTATCCGAGCAGTGAATCCAAAAACAAGTGGATTATCCCCAAGGCCGCCCAAGCTAAACTGCCTTCAAGCATCACGCCTGCTGGAGATTCAACCCAGTCATCGATGAATGGAAAACCAAGGAGCAAGCCATGCATACCGCGCTGGTCATGCTGGGTGGACTGGCGCTGTTGGCCGTCTGCCTGGCCTGCGGCCACCTGAGCGGCCACTTCGCCGCCGCCGCGCTGATCTTCATCCCGCTATGGCTGGCAGCCGCCGGCTTGAATCTGTGGATAGGCGTCAGCCGGGTCGGCTACACGCTGCGCGAGGAACTGCCTATTTTTCTGCTGATTTTCACCATGCCTAGCGTCATCGCGGTGCTGGTCTGGTGGCGATCAAACTGAATGAGCCAAACAAAACGGCCGCGCTTGGTGAAGCGCGGCCGTTTCCGTCCTAAACCGGCAAGACGGCTTATTCGTGGATGGCTTCCACGGCGATGGTGATGGTCACTTCGTCGCCGACGTAAGGCGCATACTTGCCGGCGTTGAATTCGCTGCGCTTGACCACGGTGCTGGCATTGGCGCCGATGGCATCCTTCTTCAGCATCGGGTGCGGCTGCTGCAGGAAGCTGCTCAGCGTCAGCGTCACCGGCTTGGTCACGCCCTTGATGGTCAGATTCCCTTCCACGGCAGTCGGCTTGTCGCCGTCGAACAACACCTTGGTGGACTTGAAGGTGGCGGTCGGGTACTTGGCGGTATCGAAGAAGTCCGCGCCCTGGATGTGGCCGTTGAACACCGGGTAGCCGGTGTCCACCGATTTCATGTCGATGGTGACGTCCACAGAGCCGGTCTTGGCTTCCTTGTCCAAGACGATGGTGCCGCTGGTCTTGTCAAAACGGCTCAGCTGGGTGGAGAAGCCAAAGTGGCTGTAAGAAAAACGCGGGAAGGTGTGGGTGCCGTCGATGACGTAGGTTTCCGGCGCGGCCAGCGCGGCGCTGCTGAAGCCGGCGAAGGCCACGGCGGCCAGGGTGAGGCGAGTCAGTTTGTTCATGGCTTCTTTCCTTGGTTGAAAGCGGCTGCGCTTATTTGGCGCGCGCCAGCAGGTGGAACTTGATCTGGATTTCATTGGCGACGGTGCCGAAGTCCTTCCAGTCGCCCTCGCCGATGGCGAAATCGGCGCGCTTGATGCTGAGCGCGCCGTCAAAAGCCGCCATCGCGCCCTGCGGGGTCATGGTGGCGACGGTGCTGACGGCCTGGGTACGGCCCTTAATGGTCAGCTTGCCGTCCACCTGGAAGCGGTTGCCGCCCAGCGGCTTGATGGCGCCGGATACGAAGCGGGCGGTCGGATACTGCTTGGTATTGAACCAGTCCTTGTCCGACACTTGGTCATTGGCCTCGGCCGATCCGGTGTCGATGCTGGCGATGTCCACCGTCAGCTCAGCCTTGGACGCCGCCGGCTTGGCCGGATCAAAATTCAGCACGGCGGAGAATTTCTTGAACTGGCCCTGCATGCCCACGCCCATCTGCTTATAGCCGAAGGCGATATGGCTCTTGTCCTGCTGGATGGCGGTGTAAGCCGCCGCGCGGGCGGCCAGCGGGGCCGCCAAGACGCTGCCTATCAGCAAGGACAGCGCAAGGGATTGGATTTTCATGTTCAGTTCTCCGGGTAAGGGTCAAGAACGCGCGCGCCACGGCAGCATGCGGCTCAGCACGTCGTCCTTGTCCAGCAAATGATGTTTCAGCGCGGCGGCCGCATGGCCCACCACAGTCGCCGCCAGCAGGTAATTCAGCGCGGTGTGCAAGGCACCCAGGCGATGCCCCAGTTCGGGGTTCGGCGCAATCAGATCAGGCAGCGGCAGCACGCCAAAATAGACCGTCTGCACGCCCTTGGCCGAGCTCATCAGCCAGCCGGACAGCGGAATGGCGATCATCAGCAGATACAGCACCAAGTGGCCGACATACGCCAGCGCCCGCACTGCCTTGCCCATGCCGGCGGGCAGCGCGGGCGGCCGGTGTCCAAAGCGCCAAATCAGGCGCAGCCACACCAGCAAAAACACCGTGACGCCGGCCCATTTGTGCCAGGAGTAGATCTTCAGCTTGAACGGCGACAGCGATAAACCATGCATATAGAAGCCCATGCCAAATAGGCAGAGCAGCATGATGGCCATCAGCCAGTGCAGGAAGATGGCGGTGGAGGTGTAACGCGTTTGGGACATGGAAGCCTCTGCTGGAAAGTCAACACGGCATTGCCGCCGATGGACGATGCTCAATGTAAGCGGTTTTCATTTCGTGAAATAGCCCGGCTAAACAAATTTATTGTTTCTCATTAATAAACAATAGATTCTCCCGCTGCCAAAATAGCGGCAGTCCGGCTTATATCTTGACGTTCGCACATTGCCAATAAAATAAAAATACCAAACAGATTCCCAAGCCGCCATTGCCCGCTCGACTCGACCGCAGTGACATCTGCGCCACCGTTCATGGCGCTCGCCACCCTATCTGCAGATAAAGGAGACTACCTCATGCAAACCAGCAGCAACGGCATCCAGCTGATCCAGCAATTTGAAGGGCTGCGGCTGACCGCCTATCAGGACTCGGTCGGCGTCTGGACCATAGGTTATGGCCACACCGGACCCGATGTCCGGTCGGGCCTGAGCATCAGCAACAGCCAGGCCACGCAGCTGCTGAGCCAGGACTTGCAGCGCTTTGAACAAGGCGTGTCCAATCTGGTCAAGGCGGCCATCAATCAGAACCAGTTCGATGCGCTGATCAGCTTCAGTTACAACCTGGGCCTGGGCAATCTGCAAAGCTCCACCCTGCTGCGCTTGCTGAACCAGGGCGACTACCAGGGCGCGGCCGGACAGTTCCCGCTGTGGGACAAAGCCGGCGGCAAAGTGCTGCCCGGCTTGCAAAAACGCCGTCTGGCCGAGCAGGCGCTGTTCCTGACGCCTGTCACCGCGACGGCCTAACCCTAGCCGGCGAATAATCGCCCCAAACCACCCGCCCGCTGCTAAGCTGGGCGGGTTCGTCATTTTGCCTAGCCGTCATGCCAGACTCCCGCCCCGCGCGCGGCGCATTGCTGTGCCGGCGCTGCCAGCACTACTTCGTCACCTACAATCCCAGCTTCCCCTATGGCTGCCGGGCGATGGGCTTTTCCAGCAAACGCCTGCCCTGCCTCGACGTGCAGGAGGCCTCCGGCCAGACCTGCATGCGCTTCGACCCCAAAACGACTCCCCCGCGCGGCTGACTTGGCAAGGTTGCCGGGTGGCCAGGTTCAGCCTGAACGCGCCACCGCCTCCCGGCCATATAAGGGTGTGGCTGCCCTGCCGCCATCTTCGCCCCAGCATTGAGTCAGCCGCTTATCTCAGCCAGCCCCCGCGGCATATCCAACTGATTGCCCCTCAACCCCAATCGCAACCAACAACCCGACGTCATTATGACAAACAGCGCAGCCACCGCAAATTCGAGCAAAAATTCCACTGCAGACTATTGATTTTCATAATATTTCCCAATCCATCATCGGCGTGACAAATTTACCGCATCAAAAAATACGATTAGATTACCGCCGCCGTCCTCTCGTATGTTTGGATCAGCGCCCCTTCAAGCGCAGCACACCCCCAAAGGAGGATGTCATGAATGAGGAGACTCTGAAGAAGATCCAGTCCAATCCGAAGTACTTGGAACTGGTCCACAAGAAAACCAGCCTCGGCTGGACCCTGGCCATCGTCATGCTGGCCATTTATTACGGCTACATTCTGGTTCTGGCTTTCGACCCGTCCTTGCTGGGCAAGCCGCTGTATGCTGGCGCCACCATGACGGTGGGCATCCCGGTGGGCATTTGCATCATCCTGTCCGCCTTCGTGCTGACCGGCATCTACGTGCGCCGCGCCAACCGCGAGTTCGACCCGCTGACCCAACAGATCGTCGAGGAGTCCCGATAATGCAGCCACGCAAACTCTCCCTGGCCGCCGGCACGGCGGCCCTGCTGCCCACGCTGGCGTTGGCGGCGGGCGCGATAGAAGGCGATGTCAAGCAGCAGGCCACCAATTGGCACGCCATCATCATGTTCTTCCTGTTCGTCGCCTTCACGCTGGGCATCACCTACTGGGCGGCGCGCCGCACCAAGTCGGCCAGCGACTTCTACGCCGCCGGCGGCGGCATCACCGGCTTCCAGAATGGGCTGGCCATCGCCGGCGACTATATGTCGGCGGCGTCCTTCCTGGGGATTTCCGCTCTGGTGTTCGACAAGGGCTACGATGGCCTGATCTACTCGATGGGCTTCCTGGTGGGCTGGCCCATCATCCTGTTCCTGGTGGCGGAGCGGCTGCGCAACCTCGGCAAGTACACCTTCGCCGATGTGGCGTCCTACCGTCTGCAGCAAGGACCGGTGCGCAGCTTCGCCGCGCTGTCCACCCTGGTGGTGGTGGCGATGTACTTGATCGCGCAGATGGTGGGTGCCGGCAAGCTGATCCAGCTCTTGTTCGGCATGAGCTACGGTTCGGCCGTGCTGATGGTGGGCGTGCTGATGGTGTGCTACGTGCTGTTCGGCGGCATGCTGGCCACCACCTGGGTGCAGATCATCAAGGCCGTGCTGCTGCTAGCCGGCGCCACCTTCATGGCGCTGATGGTGCTGGCCACGGTCGGCTTCAACCCGGAACTGATGTTTGAAAAAGCCGTCGCCGCGCACAGCAAGGGCATCGCCATCATGTCGCCGGGCAAGGCCGATCCGATCGACTCCATCTCATTGGGCCTGGCGCTGATGTTCGGCACCGCCGGCCTGCCGCACATCCTGATGCGCTTCTTCACCGTCGCCGACGCCAAGGAGGCGCGCAAGTCGGTGTTCTTCGCCACCGGCTTCATCGGCTACTTCTATATCCTGACCTTCATCATCGGCTTCGGCGCCATCATGCTGGTGCTGAATCAGCCGGGAATGATGGAAACAGTGATGAAGGACGGCAAGGAAGTGCACCAACTGGTGGGCGGCAGCAATATGGCAGCCATCCATCTGGCGGACGCCGTTGGCGGCAACATCTTCCTCGGTTTCATCTCCGCCGTGGCCTTCGCCACCATTCTGGCGGTGGTGTCGGGCCTGGCGCTGTCCGGCGCCAGCGCGGTGTCGCACGATCTGTACGCCAGCGTGTTCAAGCACGGCAAGGCCAACGAGGCCGACGAGATCCGCGTCTCCAAGATCACCACCGTGGTGCTGGGCGTGGTAGCCATCGTGCTGGGCCTGGTGTTCGAGAAGCAGAACATCGCCTTCATGGTGGGCCTGGCCTTCTCCATCGCCGCTTCGGCAAACTTCCCGGTGCTGTTCCTGTCGATGTTCTGGAAGGGGCTGACCACGCGCGGCGCGGTCATCGGCGGCCTGATCGGCCTGCTCAGCGCCGTGGTGCTGATCGTGCTGGGACCGACGGTATGGGTGGAAGTGCTGAAGCATGAACATGCCGTCTTCCCGTACAAGAACCCGGCCCTGTTCTCGATGACCCTGGCCTTCGTCGCCACCTGGCTGATTTCGGTGCTGGATACGTCCAAGCAAGCCGCGGATGAAAAGGCCAAGTTCGACGCCCAGTACGTGCGGGCGATGACCGGCATCGGCGCCAGTGGCGCCAGCAAGCACTGAATGTCAATATCATAGACAGGCCGCGCGCTGTCACGGCGCGCGGCGACAACATCAAAGACTCTGGAGAAATACATGTCGACGCTAGATTCCATCCTCAAGGAAACCCGCAGCTTCGCCCCGTCGGACGAGTTCCGCCGCAAGGCGACGATCAGCGGCATGGAGGCCTACAACGCCCTGTGCGAACAGGCCGACGATCACTACCTGTCGTTCTGGGGGGATCTGGCGCGCGAACTGATCACCTGGAAAAAGCCGTTCTCCCGCGTGCTGGACGACAGCCAGGCGCCGTTCTTCAAATGGTTCGAGGATGGGGTGCTGAACGCGTCCTACAACTGCCTGGACCGCCATCTGGCCGCCAACGCCAACAAGATCGCCATCATCTTTGAAGCCGACGACGGCGACGTCACCCGCATCACCTATGCCGAACTGCACCGCCGCGTCTGCCAGTTCGCCAACGGCCTGAAAAGCCTGGGCGTCAAGAAGGGCGACCGCGTGGTGGTGTACATGCCGATGGGCATTGAGGCCGTAGTGGCCATGCAGGCCTGCGCCCGCATCGGCGCCATCCACTCCGTGGTGTTTGGCGGCTTCTCCGCCGGCGCGGTGCGCGACCGCATCCAGGACGCCGGCGCCAGCGTGGTCATCACCGCCAACGAAGGCATGCGCGGCGGCAAGAACGTGCCGCTGAAACCCACCGTGGACGAGGCGCTGGCGCTGGAAGGCGCGGAATCGGTCAAGCACGTGGTGGTCTACCAGCGCACCAACGGCGGCGCCAACTGGACCGATGGCCGCGATGTGTGGTGGCACAAGCTGATCGAAGGCCAGAGCGAAACGTGCGAACCGGAATGGATGAACGCCGAAGACCCGCTGTTCATCCTCTACACCTCAGGCTCCACCGGCAAGCCCAAGGGCATCCAGCACAGCACCGCCGGCTATCTGCTGGGCGCGATGAACAGCTTCCGCTGGGTGTTCGACTACAAACCCAACGACGTGTACTGGTGCACCGCCGATGTGGGCTGGATCACCGGCCACAGCTACGTCTGCTACGGCCCGCTGGCCAATGCCGCCACCCAGGTCATCTTCGAAGGCGTGCCCACCTACCCGGACGCCGGCCGCTTCTGGCGCATGATCGAACAGCACAAGGTTTCCATCTTCTATACCGCGCCGACGGCGATCCGCTCGCTGATCAAACTGGGCGCCGACCTGCCCAAACAGTACGATCTGTCGTCCTTGCGCGTGCTGGGCACGGTGGGCGAGCCGATCAACCCCGAAGCCTGGATCTGGTATTACGAAACCGTGGGCGGCGGCCGCTGCCCCATCGTCGACACCTGGTGGCAGACCGAAACCGGCTCCGCGATGATCGCGCCGCTGCCGGGCGCGGTGCCCACCAAGCCGGGCTCCTGCACCCTGCCCTTGCCCGGCATCATCGCCGATATCGTGGACGAATCCGGCGCCCAGGTGGAACCGGGCCGCGGCGGCTTCCTGGTGATCAAGAAGCCCTTCCCCAGCCTGGTGCGCACCATCTGGAATGACCCGGACCGCTTCAAGAAAACCTACTTCCCGGATGAATTCGACGGCAAATACTATCTGGCCGGCGATTCCGCCCACCGCGACGAGAGCGGCTACTTCTGGATCATGGGCCGCATCGACGACGTGCTGAACGTGTCCGGCCACCGCCTGGGCACCATGGAGATCGAATCGGCGCTGGTGGCCAACCCGCTGGTGGCGGAAGCCGCCGTAGTCGGGAAGCCGCACGAGGTCAAGGGTGAGGCGGTGGTGGCCTTCGTGGTGCTGAAGGGGCCGCGCCCGCAGGGCGAAGCCGCCAAGACCGTGGCGGCCGAGCTGAAAAACTGGGTGGCGCACGAGATCGGCAAGATCGCGCAGCCGGACGACATCCGCTTCGGCGAAAACCTGCCCAAGACCCGTTCCGGCAAGATCATGCGGCGCCTGCTGCGCTCCATCGCCAAGGGCGAGGAGATCACCCAGGACGTATCCACGCTGGAAAATCCGCAAATCCTGGCGCAGCTGCAGCAGCCGCTGTAATCCCTTGAGGAGAGCCTGATTGGCCGTCGCCCGCGCGACGGCCTTTTTTTTCAAAACATCAGAGCTGCAGAAACGAAATAGAACGCAGCCAAGCCGCCGCCAACCGCGCCATTAGCGCCTTGCCCGTTGCCGAAATTCAGCGGAATGTCCACCGCACAGGCATGCATGGATCTTGTCCGTGTGATTCCGTGGCCAATAAAGGTTTTATGGTTTATTGGAAACGAATATGCGGCGAACGACACGCCATATGCCACAGATCATGCCATTGCCCATGCAGCAGCATGCTCTTCTCGGCCTTGCCGAACACCGTAAAGCCATTGCGCTGCAGCACCTTGAGCGAGCCAGGATTGGCCGGCCGCACAGTGGCCTCCAGCCTGGCCAGACCAAGCTCGCCGAACGCCAGCTCGCGCAGGTCGGCCAAAGCCTGGCTGGCGATGCCTTGTCCGGCATGCGCTTCGCCTATGCGGTAACCCAGCTCCGCCTTGTGGAAATACCGCCGCTCCACCCCACGCAGATTGATGCGGCCGACGATTTCGTCGCCTCGCCAGATCAGATACTGATACCCGGCATCGGCCTGGGCTTCCCCCGCCGCCGCGCCTATCGCCTCCCGCACCGCGTCCAGCCGGTAATAAGCCTCAGGCCGCGCATTGATCCAGTGCTCGAAATAGGCACGATTGCTCAGCTCGAAAGCCAGCAGCGCCCCTGCGTCCTCCGCTTGCGGCGGCAATAGCCGAATGCTCATCCTCATCCCTCTGATCATCTCGCCCAGGCTGCAGATCAGTAAAATTCATACAGCATACCACTGGAGTAAAGCGATCCGGCAGCGCGCCGCCGCTGGCAGACGTCATATTTATCTGCGATGATCCAAATCAGTTACAGACCTGACCATCAGGCACCGTCGATGAGAATAAAGATGAACACGCCAGACCGAATCCCCGCCCTCAGCCTTGCCGCCTTGGCCGCCGCCGCCTGCCTCGTCCTGTCCACGCCCGCCCGCGCCGATGAAAACGGCGTGAGTTTCTGGCTGCCGGGACAGATCGGCACTTTCGCCGCCGTGCAAAACGATCCGGGCTGGTCCTGGAGTTTCAGCGCCTATCACGGCAAAGCCAGCTCCGAGAGCGTCAAACGCAACAGAAAAGGCACGGTCTCTGCTAGCCTGCAGAGCACGCCGAATGATTTGCTGTTTGTGTCTCCGACATACACCTTTGCCACGCCGGTAGCCGGCGCGCAGCTGGCGGTCTCGATGACCGGCTACTATGGCCGCGCCGAGGCCTACGCCAGCCAATCCACCACCACCGTGCGCGGCAGAACGCGCTCGCAAAGCAGCGATGACGTCCATGACGGCTTCGGCGATCTATACCCGATGGCGACGATGAAATGGAACGGCGGCAACCACAACTACCTGGCCTACGCCACCATGGGCGTGCCGGTTGGTTCCTACGACCCCAACCGCAACGCCAACCTGGGCCTGAACCACTGGTCCTATGACGGCGGCGGCGGCTACACCTATCTCAATGAAAAAACCGGCACCGAGTTTTCCGCCGTATTGGGGCTGACATTCAACCAAAAGAACCCGGACACCGACTACAAAAACGGCAACGACGCCCACCTGGATGTCTCGCTCTCGCAGTTTCTGAATGAAGACTTCCACATCGGCCTGGTCGGCTACGCCTACCATCAGTTGGAAAACGACAGCGCGCCGGGACTGGGCAAAAAAGATTACAAAGCCCGCGTCGCCGGCCTCGGCCCGCAGCTGGGCTATTTCTTCAAAGTGGGCCAGCAGAAGTGGTACGCCAACCTGAAAGCCTACGACGAATTCGACGCCCACAACCGCACGTCTGGCTGGAACGCCTGGCTGACGCTGTTTGTGCCGATCTGATTGTTCGTAGGGCGGAAGCCCGGAGGGCGCTCCGCCATTGGCAGACAATGGATGGCAGATCGCCCCGCAAGCGGGGCATCAGCCCTACACACATCACTCCGCGCCCCGCGATACCCTCCCCACGCGGTAATGCTCGCAGCCGAGCGCTAGATTGTCCGGTGCCTCACGCAGCAGCACGATGCGCGTGAGCAGCCACGTCGAGGGATCGAAAGCGCTTGCCGCCGCCAGCGTATTCGCATCCTGCAACCGCGTCCGCCCCCAGTCCTCCTCCGCCGTGCGCCGCGCCGCCAAAGACTCCACTGCCGCCAAGGAGAGGCGCTCGATCACCGCATGGCGCGCCGCTTCCGCCTCGCCTTTCCACTCGCCGAACCAGGCCACGGCGCCATTCACAATGGGGCGGCCAAACGATTCGCTCAGCGCGGCAAAACCGGGGCCGGACAGAAAGTCGCGCATGCCCTCCGCCGTCCGCCACAGATAGAACGGCGCATAGGCATTGAACAGCGCGCCCGGCTCGCCCTTGATCGCATACAGGTAGGCCTTGAACGCCAGTCCCGACAGCCCGTCGGTCAGATGGCCGCGCTCGGCGATGCGGCGCTCGATGATTTCCATCGGATAATCAGTCGGTAAAACGATGCGATATTGCATGGTCAGCATGATTGCAGCTCCTCTCGGCCCAATGCCGAGGCTTGGCGGCCATGGCTGAATGACCAGTTGTCCATCTCACCGTCAGCAATCACCACCAGCAGGTCGGCCGGGGCCAAGCCAGGCGATTCGGCCAGTATCTCCGCCATCCGCGCAAACAGGGCGGCCTTGGCTGCAGCCGTGCGCGGCCGGCCGGTCTGGATGGCCACCAGCACAAAATCATCTGAACGCGGGCCGCCGGCGTAGTCGCGGTCGAAGATCATTTCGCCCGCGTCGTGCTGGTGGATCAGTTGGAAACGGTCGGCCGGCGGCACGGCAAAGCACTCCACCATGGCCTGATGGACACCATCGGCCAGCGCACGCAGATAGCGCGGCGGCTTGCCTTTAAGCAGGGAAATACGGGCATACGGCATGAGGCTCTCCTATCTTGTCTGATCGGCCAGAACGGCATCCAGCTGCCCCAGCGCGGCGGTTGCGGATGGCCAACCGACATAAAAGGTCAGATGAGTCAGTAATTCGCCCAATTCCTCTGCGCTTAAGCCGTTGTCCAGCCCGCGTCTCAGGTGGAATTCCAGCGCGTGCGGCCGCGATTGACCAAGCAAGGCGGCGATCGTGATCAGGCTGCGTTCGCGTGGAGACAGCACCGCGCGCTGCCACGCATCCCCAAACAATACCTCGCGCGTCAGTTGTTCCAGCTTGGGGGCGAGGCGGGGCAAGGCTTCTGGTATAGAAAACATCGGTACTCCTTGGCATCGGTAAATACATGCGCTTACTGTAGCCCTGGCAAACCATCCTGAAAATCGCATATATTTTTACTAACCATCTTAAAAAACAGGATTATTTGAATGCGCAAAATCCTGCTGGACCCGGAAGCGCTGCAAAGCTTCGCCAGCGGCGTGGAACTGGGCAGCTTTGCCCGCGCGGCGGAGCGGCTGCATCGCTCCACCTCCGCTGTCAGCGCCCAGCTGAAAAAACTGGAAGAACAAGCCGGCGTACCCATCCTGCAAAAAAACGGACGCGGGCTGGAGCCGACTCCGGCCGGCGAGGTTTTGCTGTCCTATGCCCGCCGCTTGCTGGAGCTGAATGACGAGGCCGTGCAGGCGGTGCGCGGCGCGGAGTTGGCCGGCAGCGTGCGGCTGGGGCTGGCCGAGGATTTCGGCGAAGGCATGCTTCCGCAAGCGCTGGGCCTTTTCGCCCGCGCCTGCCCGGAGGTCCATGTGGAAGTGAGGGTCGGCCGCAGCCTGGAGCTGCAGCAAGCGCTGCGCAGCGGCCAGTTGGACCTGGCCCTGCTATGGAGCGATGGCATGCCCTGGCCGCATCAGGACAGATTGGGCCAGGCGCAATTGCACTGGATAGGCCGGAAAGAAAGCCAGCCAAGCATAGCGGGACGGCCGCTGCCCCTGGTGCTATTCGACGCGCCCTGCCTGGTGCGGCGGCTGGCCTTCGATGCCCTGGACCAGGCAGGCCTGCCCTGGCGGGTGGCGGTCAGCGGCAGCAGCCTGGCTGGCCTGTGGTCCGCGGTGCGCGCCGGCTTGGGCATCAGCGCCCGCACGGCTTTGGGTCTGCCTTCGGACTTACGCGCCCTGTCTCCCGCGGAATGCGGATTGCCCTCGCTGCCACGGCTGGAACTGGCGCTGCTGCGGACGCAAACGCCGCTGCCCGATGCCGCGGAGCAGCTGCGCCGCATCCTGCTGGACAGCCTGGCGGAGCGCATGCCTGAAGAGACTGCCATCGCATAAGAAAGCGTCCGCGCATTGCGGGAGTTGAAGCAAAAGCTCTTAACATTGATAATTAATGGTTTTTGAAGCGGAATCCGTAGCATGGCCGTCATCACACTCGTCGACCGGATCGACGCCCTCCTACCCCAGACCCAGTGCGGTCAGTGCAGCCACGCCGGCTGCCGCCCGTACGCCGAGGCGCTGGCGGAAGGCCGCGACCCGATCAACCGCTGCCCGCCGGGCGGCGAGGACGGCGTGCGGGCGCTGGCGGCGCTGCTGAATCAGCCGGTCATCCCGTTCGACCCTGCCGGGCCGCAGCCCAAGCCGCGCGCGCTGGCGGTGATACGCGAGGACAGCTGCATAGGCTGTACGCTGTGCATCCAGGCCTGTCCGGTAGACGCCATCGTCGGCGCGGCCAAGCAGATGCACACCGTGATCGCCGACGAATGCACCGGCTGCGAACTGTGCCTGGCGCCCTGTCCGGTGGACTGCATCGACCTGGTACCGGTAACCGACCCCGACGACGGCAAACGCGAACGCGTGATGGCGCGCGCCGCCCTGGCCCGCAAGCGCTATGATGCCCGCCAGGCGCGCAAGGCGCGCGATGCGGCGGACAAGGCGAAGCGGCTGGCCGAACGCGCCGCCGTCCCGGCATCGCCCGCCCCAGCGGCGGCGCAGGCCGCGACCTGTCTCTTATACACATCTCCGAGCCCACGAGACTCCGCCAATTATCGCGTATGCCGTCTTCTGCGTGAAAAGGGGGGGGGGGGGGGGGGGGGGGGGGGGGGGGGGGGGGGGGGGGGGGGGGGGGG
>NZ_JAELTR010000039.1:0-39274 GCF_016428945.1 Chromobacterium sp. ASV23 | reverse complement strand
CTTGTTCTTGGTGATGCAGACGCGGCCGCCGGCAATGCCGGCCTTGATCGCGTCGCAACCCCAGCTTTCCAGATCACGCGCCGCTTCGGCGGTGGCCACGTTGCCGCCGATCAGGAAGGTATTGGGGAAATGCTGCTTGATGTGCTTGATCATGCGCTCGGCCTTGACGCACCAGGCGTTGGCGACGTCCAGCGTCATGTATTCGGGTTGCAGGCCGGCGGCTTGCAGCGCCTCCAGTTGCTCGATGGTGTCTTCGTTGACGCCCACGCTGATCGAGGCGAACAGGCCCTTGGCTTGCATGTCGCGGGTAAAGGCGACCGAGTCGACATTGAAGCGGTGCATGGTGTAGAACCAGCCCTGGCGGGCGAAGAACTCGCAGGTCTCGGCCGATACCACGGACTTCATATTGGACGGGTAAACCGGCATGACAAAACGGCGCGGGCCGAATTGCACGGAGGTGTCGCACGCCTTGCGGCTGTCCACCACGGTTTTCTTCGGTACCAGGTATACGTCGCCGTAATTGAGTTCGGTCTTGATCATGCGTGTGCTCCCAAAGCTTGAATGAGGTGAACGAAAAAAACAGGGGCCCCAAACAAAGACGGGAGCCGTATAGGCTCCCGATTGCGCGTTCCCCTGCGACGCCTTGGTTTGGCTCGCACGCAGTTACGAACACAAGCTACGCCGATTTTTTCTCCACGTCAAGAGTTATCAAGCAGAATGATTGCTACTTGTCGCACCAGGCCTGCGGATCTTCGCCCAACCAGCGCAAAATCGGCTGCCACGCCTCGCGGTCGCGCTCCGTGCGCGAAGGCGGCAGATCGAACAAGGACATCCCGGCCGACGCGGCCTGGACATACAGCTGGGTGTCGCGCAGCCAGGTCAGCACCGGCACTTCATGGCGGGCCAGAAATTGCTCCAGCTCGCGCGCCGAGCGGGTGCGCGGGTCCACGCGCATGCCCACCACCGCCATGAAGGCCTTGTTCTTGCGGATGGTCTTCTCTTCCAGCATCTGCTCGAAAAAGTCTTCGCTGGCCCACATGTCGAACGGCGACGGCTGGATGGGCACGATCACATGCCCCACCTGGGACAGCAAGGCGCTGAGCTTCTTGCCGCGCAGGCCGGCCGCGCTGTCCAGCACCACCACTTCCGTGCCCTTGGGCGGCCGCTTGGGCTCGTTGGGCAGCACTTCCCAACCGGCAATCGCCGGCAGCGCCGCGTTGCGTTGCGACAGCCAGTGCAAGGAGGTCTGCTGGCGATCCACGTCACCCAACATCACCTTCTTGCCACCGGCTGCAAAGTAGCCCGCCAGATTGGTGGCCAGCGTGGACTTGCCGCTGCCGCCCTTGGGATTCGCTATCAATACCGACCGCACATCATCCTCCCCTTTCCGGTGCATCCGGCCACTATACCAGAGCCATGGCGCGCCGCGCCGGCCCATGACAAAAACAGGCGCTCGACAGCCCGCCGCCGCGGCCGCACAATCGAGCCAGACCAACCCAAGCCCTGAAGGAGACGCAATGCCCCGCAGTTTCGACGCCCTGCTGTTCGACATGGACGGACTGATGCTGGATACCGAACGGCTATCCAACGAGACCTGGCGCCGCGCCGGCGCGGAATTGGGCATAGAGATTCGGGACGAAATGCTGCACGCGATGGTAGGGATGTCGTTCCAGAACTGCATTCGCTTTGTCGAGGACTATCTGGGCGACGCGGAGGCCGCCGACCGCCTGCAAAAGGGGTCGGACCGCCATTATCAGCACATCCTGCGGCATGAGGACATTCCGCTGAAGACGGGCATTCTGGAACTGCTGGACTGGGTCCGGGAACAAGGCATCCCGCGCGCGGTGGCCACTTCGACGCGGCGCCATATCGCCGATATCAAGCTGCAACGCAGCGGCTTGGGAAAATTCTTCGACGTCACCGTGGCCGGCGACGAGGTGGCCCGCACCAAGCCGGCGCCGGACGTCTATCACGACGCCGCCGCCAGATTGGGCGTGGCCTCGCAGCGCTGCCTGGTGCTGGAGGATTCCCGGATGGGGCTGCAGGCCGGCGTGGCCGCCGGCGCGCGGGTGATCCTGGTGCCGGACCTGCTGTCGCCCAGCGACGACGACTGCGCCGCCGCACTGGCGGTATGCAGCGACCTGCACCAGGCGCTGGAGCTGATCCGCTCGCTGTAAGCGCCTCAGCCCAAACCGCGGATGCGCGCCACCAGCTCGTCCAGCACGTCGTCCGCCTGATCATGCGGCACCTGGCAGGTGCCGGCCGCCTCGTGTCCGCCGCCGCCGTACTGCAGCATCAGCGCGCCGACATTGCTGTGCGAGCTGCGGTTGACGATGGACTTTCCGACGGCGAACACGGTGTTCTGCTTGTTCAGGCCCCACATCACATGGATGGAGACATTGCAGTCCGGAAACAGCGCATAGACCATGAAGCGGTTGGTCGGATGGATGATTTCCTCGTTCTGCAGGTTCAGCACCACCACATTGCCGTGCACCCTGGCGCAACGCAGGATCTGCGCCTTGGCCTCGGTTTCGTGCTCGCGATACAAGGCTACCCGCTCCTGCACGTCCGGCAGGCTGAGGATTTCGTCTATCGTATGGTTTCGGCAGTAGCCGATCAGGTCCATCATCAACTGGAAATTGCCCACCCGGAACTCGCGGAAACGTCCCAGCCCGGTGCGCGCGTCCATCAGGTAGTTCAGCAGCACCCAGCCTTTGGGATTGAGGATTTCCTCGATGCTGAATTGGGCGGAGTCGGCCTTATCCACCGCCGCCATCATTTCGTCGCTGATGTCGGGAAAGGTCTGCTTGCCGCCGTAGTGGTTGTACACCACCCGGGCGGCAGACGGCGCGCGCGGGTCGATCACGTAGTTGTCGGCATCCGTGGCATTGCGCAGCGTCTCCGACAAGTGGTGGTCGAACACCAGATGGGCCTTGGCCACGTAAGGCAGGTTGGTGGTGATGTCGTCGCCGGTGATCTCCACCTTGCCGTCCTGCATGTCCTTGGGGTGGGCGAACTGCACCTCCTTGATCAAGCCCAGTTCATTGAGCAGCACGGCGCACACCAAGCCGTCGAAATCGCTGCGCGTCACCAGCCGATACTGTTTCTGCGTCATCTTGCCTGCCTCCCGTTTACCCATCCGCCGTCAATCGTCCGGCTTCGCCTCCAGCGCGCCGGCCATGCCGTCCGCCAATTCCGCCAGCGTCGCATCCAACCCGGCCTCCGGCAATGCCACCGTCAGCCAGACCCGTTCGGCGTAGCGCTGCTCCAGCACCGTCGCGCCGGCGTCATGGCACAGGCGGCGCAGCCTGGCTTCGCCGGAAAAATCCACCGCCAACCGCACGCGGCGCATCCGCACCACCGGCAGCAAGCTGGCTTCGGCCAACGCGGCGTTGACAGCTTGAGTGTAGGCTCTGACCAAGCCGCCCGCACCCAGCTTGATGCCGCCGAAATAGCGCACCACCACCGCCAGCACATTGGCAATTTCACGATGCTGCAATACGTTATACATCGGTTTGGCCGCGGTGCCGGAAGGTTCGCCATCGTCGTCCAGCATGGAATCGCCGGCGCACAGCAGCACCGCGCAGTAATGGCGGGCATCGGGCCAGCGCTGGCGGATGTCGCGCAGCGCCGCTTCCGCCTCCGCCCGGCTGGACACGGGCTGCACGATGCCGATGAAGCGGCTCTTGCGGATTTCCACCTCGGCGCAGGCCATGGCTTCAAGTTGGAACATTTATCGCACCCAGCAGTCTGAATAGGGCGGGCATTGTAACGCCGTGGCCGCGGAGCGCCCAATTACGGTCTAGACTGAAAGCGGGAAATCTCATGGAGAAGCGCCATGAAAACCTTGCTGCTGTCCTCCGCGCTGGTAGTGGCCGGCCTTTGGCTGTTCATCCAGAAGTTCTGGCTGCAAAGCGAGGACGCCATCCACCTGTCGCACTATTTGCCGGACCGCGATCACGTCTGAATCCCCGCAAGCTGACAAAGGCTGATTATTCAGCTCGTTGTCATTTTCAGTGAATGGCCCGACAATGAAGCCGTGGCCATCTAGCGGGAAACCCATGTCGCAAGCCCTCACCTTCTGGCTGGTCGGCGCGCTTGTCGCGCTGATCGCCGAATTCATGTCCGGAACCTTCTATCTGCTGATGGTGTCTTTGGCCATGGCCTGCGGCGGCCTCGCCGCCTGGCTGGGCGCGCCGGAACTTTGGCAATGGCTGCTCGCCAGCGTCAGCGGCATCGCGGGCGTGCTGCTGGTGCGCCAGCGCCGCCGCCGGATCGCCGCCCCGCCGCGCCCTCAGGATGATCCGGACTGGGGGCGGCAGGTGGAAATCCTCGCGCTCACCTCGCCTGGCCATGCCCGCATCCATTACCGCGGCGCGGAGTGGGATGCCGAGCTGCTGGATCCGGCGCTGCATGCCGGCGCCACCGGCTACATCGCCGGCCGCCAAGGCAATCTGTTCAAAATCGCGTCCACACAACCCGAATAAGAGTCCACCATGGAAATCGCCCTGATCCTGTTCCTGGCCGTTGTCGTCTTCATTTTCAAATCGCTGGCCATCGTGCCGCAGCAGCATGCCTTCATCGTCGAGCGCCTGGGCCGCTATCACGCCACCCTGACGCCGGGCCTCAACATCATCACCCCGTTCATCGACCGCATCGCCTACAAGCACAGCCTGAAGGAAGTCCCGCTGGATGTGCCCAGCCAGATCTGCATCACCCGCGACAACACCCAGTTGAAAGTGGACGGCATCCTCTACTTCCAGGTGACGGACGCCAAGCTGGCCTCCTACGGCACCAGCAACTACATCGTCGCCATCACCCAGCTGTCGCAGACCACGCTGCGCTCGGTCATCGGCAAGCTGGAGCTGGACAAGACCTTTGAAGAGCGCGACGACATCAACCGCACCGTGGTGGCTTCGCTGGACGAGGCCGCGATCAACTGGGGCGTCAAGGTGCTGCGCTATGAAATCAAGGACTTGGTGCCGCCGCAGGACATCCTGCACGCGATGCAGGCGCAGATCACCGCCGAGCGGGAAAAGCGCGCCCGCATCGCCCAATCCGAGGGCGTGAAGGTAGAGCAGATCAACCTGGCCACCGGCGCGCGCGAGGCCGCCATCCAGAAGTCTCAGGGCGAAATGCAGGCCACCATCAACAACTCCGAGGGCAACAAGCAGGCTGCCATCAACCAGGCCAAGGGCGAGGCCGAAGCCATCCGCCTGGTGGCCGACGCCACCGCCGACGCGATCAACCGCATCGCCGGCGCCATCCGCACCGATGGCGGCCTGGAGGCCGTCAACCTGAAAGTGGCCGAACAATACATCGCCGCCTTCGGCAAATTGGCCAAGGAAAACAACACCATCATCATGCCCAGCAACGTCGCCGACGTCGGCGGCCTGGTGGCCAGCGCGCTCAGCGTCGTCAAACAAACTAACCGTTAACTCAGGAAAACTCGGGCTGGCGCGGCTTGAATATGCCGGCGTCAGCCCGCATAATCACCCGCATGAAATTTTTTACCGACCTCCTCCCCGTCCTGCTGTTCTTCGGCGCCTACTGGCTGACCCGCGACATGTTCGTCGCCACCGGCGTGGCCATCGCCGCCACCGTCGTCATGGTGGCCTGGGCCTGGTACAAGCACCGCAAGGTGGACACCATGCAATGGATCAGCCTGGGGCTGATCGTGGTGCTGGGCGGCGCCACCCTGCTCTTGCACGACAAGCACTTCATCATGTGGAAGCCGACCGTCTTGTACTGGGTGATGGGCGGCGGCCTGCTGATCAGCGATTTCGCCGGCAAGAACGGCCTGCGCATGATGATGGGCCAGCAGATCAGCATGCCGGACCCGGTATGGCGCAAGCTCACTTGGGCCTGGTGCGGCTTCTTCGGCTTCATGGGCGCGCTGAACCTGTTCGTCGCTTACCATTTCAGCGAAGACGTCTGGGTCAACTTCAAGCTGTTCGGCGGCATGGGACTGATGCTGCTGTTCGTGATCGCCCAGAGCCTGTTCCTGGCCAAATACATCGAGGAAAAGAAATAATGCTGTATGCCATCGTCGCAGCAGACGCGCCCGGCACGCTGGACAAGCGCCTCGCCGCCCGCCCTGACCATCTGGCCCGGCTGCAGGCGCTGCAGGACGCCGGCCGCCTGACGCTGGCCGGCCCGTTCCCGGCCATCGACAGCATCGATCCCGGCCCGGCCGGCTTTTCCGGCAGCCTGATCGTCGCCGAATTCCCGTCGCTGGCCGAGGCGCAAGCCTGGGCCGACGCCGATCCCTACCGCGCCGCCGGCGTCTACGCCAGCGTCGAGGTCAAGCCCTTCCGCCAGGTATTCCCGGCATGAGCGACACCGTGCAACTGCTGGAAACGGCGCTGCAGGCGCTTGCGCCGGAGCATCTGGACATCCAGGACGACAGCGCCCTGCACGCCGGCCACGCCGGCGCCAAGGGCGGTGGCGGCCACTATACGTTGACGATAGTCAGCGCCCGCTTTGCAGGCCTGGGCCGCGTGCAACGCCACCGGCTGATCTACCAAACCCTGGGCGAACTGATGACCAGCCGCGTGCATGCGCTGGCCATCCGCGCGCTCACTCCAGAAGAACTCTGAATTTCTACCAAAGGGCTAACATGAAGCACTCCCGTATCGCCGCGCTGCTGTTGGCAGCCTCGATCAGTCTGCCGGCAGCCGCCGAATCGATCGCCGTGGTCAACGGCGTTTCCATCGACAAGTCCGAACTGGACGCGGCCGTCGCCAATGTGGTGCAAAGCAACGGCGGCCGGGTGCAAGACTCCCCGGAGCTGCGCGAACAGCTGAAGAATTCGCTGATCAGCCGCCAAGTCATCCTGCAGGAAGCCGCCCGCCGCGGCCTGGACAAACAGCCGGAATTCGTCAAACGCCTGGACGAAGCTCGTTCCGAGCTGCTGCGCGACGCGCTGTTCGCCGACATCGCCAACAAGGCCAGCATCAGCGATGCCGACATCAAGGCACGCTACGATCAGGAAGTCGCCAAGTACGCCGGCACCAAGGAACTGCACGCCTACCAGATCACCCTGTCCAGCCAGGCCGACGCCCAAAAGCTGATCGCCCAACTGAAGAAGGGCGGCAAGTTTGAAGAGCTGGCCAAGACCCGCTCGATCGATCCCAACGCCAAGCAAACCGGCGGCGACATGGGCTGGGGCAATCTGTCTCGCATGGAGCCCAAGCTGGCCGAAGCGCTGAAGGCCATTCCCAAGGGCCAGGTCAGCGCCCAGCCATTCCAGTCGCAGCTGGGTTGGCACGTGTTCAAGGTAGCCGACATCCGCGACGCGCAAGTGCCGTCGCTGGATCAAGTCAAACCTCAGCTCGCCCGCCAGTTGCAGGAAGAAGCCATTGCCAAGGCCGTGGAAGACCTGCGCGCCAAGAGCAAGATCCAGTAACACCCCCGATACCGAATCAGGAATCAAACAGAATGCGTAAAATCCTGCTGCATACCGCCCTCGTCGCCGCTTTCGCCGGCAGCGCCATCGCCGTAGCCGGCCCGACCGTCAACGGCCAGCAGATCTCCGACGTCCGCATCGACGCCGTGGCCAAGATGATGGAAACCCAAGGCCAGAATGTCACCCCGCAAGCTCGCGATCAGATCAAAGACCAGTTGATCACCGCCGAAGTGCTGCGCCAGGAAGCCGTGAAAAAGGGCCTGGACAAGTCTGCGGAATTCAATGCCGAGCTGGCCAATATGCAGGCGATGGCGCTGGCCAACCGTCTGATCAAAGACTTTGAGAAGGCCAACCCGGTCAGCGACGCCGACCTGAAGGCCGAATACGACAAGCTGGTGGCTTCGGTTCCGGAAACCAAGCAGTACCACGCGCGCCACATCCTGGTGAAGACCGAAGCCGAAGCCAAGGCGGTGATCGAAGCGCTGAAGAAGGGCAAGTCCTTCGACAAGCTGGCCAAGGAAAAGTCCATGGACCCGGGCAGCAAGGCCAATGGCGGCGATCTGGGCTGGCAGGAAGCCGGCACCTTCGTCGCCCCGTTCTCAGAGGCGATGAGCAAGCTGGCCAAGGGCGAAGTGACCCCCTCTCCGGTGAAAACCGAGTACGGCTGGCACGTGATCAAGCTGGACGACATGCGCACCCAGCGCAACGTGCCGTCGCTGGATGACATCCGTCCGCAGTTGACCCAGCGCGTGATGGGCGCCCGCATCGAGAAATACGTTGCCGACCTGAAGGCCAAGGCCCAGGTTCAGCAATAATCCGCGCCATGCTTCAACAACGGGGACGGCTTGCCGTCCCCGTTTCGTTTAGGCGGACTTGACAGCCCGCGCCGTCCCGCTTACCTTGCCGGCACATCGTCGCGCAGGCCCGCCCTGCCCTTGTCACCGGCTGCCGCAGGCAGCCTCATTCGGAAATGCCGCCTCGATGGCTGCTCCGCACAGGAAATTCTCATGACCATTACCGTCAACGGCGTTGAAATCAGCGAAGAGATGATCGCGTCCCAACTGGACCACTATGCCGACACGCCCAGCCCGCGCGACACCGCGATCCAGCAACTGATCCTGCACACCCTGCTGGTGCAGCAGGCCAAGAGCGAAGGCCTGGACGTCTCCGACGAGCAACAAGCCATCCAGTCGCTGCTGGACAGCAAGCTGCAAGTGCCGACCATCGACGAAGCCAGTTGCCGCGAATTCTACGAACAATACCCGGAACGCTTCAGCGCCGGCGACAGCGCCGTGGCCAACCACATCCTGCTGCCCAAGGGCGAAGGCCTGGAAGCCAGCCTGATCAAAGCCAAGGCTGAAGGCATCCTGGCTGAAGTCCAGGCCAATCCGTCGCGCTTCGCCGCGCTGGCGCAAGAGCATTCGACCTGCCCGTCCGGCAAGCAAGGCGGCAGTCTGGGCCAGTTTGGCCGCGGCCAGATGGTGCCGGAATTCGAACAAGCGGTGTTCAGCACCGCCGCCGGCGAAATCACCCCCAACCTGGTGGAAACCCAGTTCGGCTACCACATCATTCAGGTGGAGCAACGCGTGGAAGGCGGCAAGATCAGCTTCGACGAGATCAAGGAACGCCTGCAACATTACCTGACCGACCTGGCAGTCAATCAAGCCATGCACGAATACCTGAACGGCCTGGTATCGGCTGCTCAGATCAGCGGTTATCAGATGAACGCCTAAGCGGCCATCCAGCCAGCCTATCGGGCCGCCGGCTTCTTGCCGGCGGCCTTTTTCATGTTCGCCGCCGCCGGCAGCTGATGCAGACTAGCCGCCACCGGCTTGGAGAAGCTGTAGCCGTCGTGCCGGTCCCAGTTGATCGACCACGTCATCACGCCGCGGAAGGTCGGATAGGCTTGCGCCGGCAACACCGTGCCGCAGCCTTGCAAGGCAGTCAGGCAGCTCAGCGCCTTGGCCACGGCGTCAGTCGTGACAAAGCCGGAATTGGCCGAACTGCGGCCGGACGGCACGCCAAAGGCCACCTGATCCGGCCGCAGTCCTTTGAAATTGCCGGACGCGCCGTTTGAAATGGGGAAACCCTCGATCAGCATCTTGCTGCCGCCCACCAGCATGTCCACCGAGCCCTCGGCCAGCGCGCCGTTGGAATACGGCGTATACAGCCCGCCGTTGTTGTAATACTGGACATGAATCACCGACAGGTCGTCGCGCAGGCCATCGATGATGGGGAGATAGGCGCCCCAGTTGCCGCCGTAAGCGACGAAGCCGCCTTGCACATAGGGATGCTCCGGCGCCATGGACAGGTAGAAACTCGGCCCCACCTTGGCCTTGAGCTGCTTCACCGCGCTGACCAGATTGCTGACCACCGGCGCGCCCACCACGATGCCGCTGCCGCTCTCCAGATCCAGGTCTATGCCGTCGAAACCGTATTGGGTGAGGATGCCGTACAGGCTGTTGACGAAGTTCTGCACTTGGGCGGCGTTGTTCAGCGTCACCGAGCCATTCTGTCCGCCCAGCGACAGCACCACCTTCTTGCCCTTGGCCTGCAGGGCGCGGATGTCCTGAGAGAACTGGGCCGCGCTGCCGGCGCCCGGGTCCAGCGTGAAACTGACATTGCCGTTGCCGGCATCGTCGGCGAAGGCCACCACGACCACATCCCAGTCCGCGCGGACCTGAGACAGCGGGAAAGCCGGGCCGCTGGGATTGGCGAAATTGTGCCAATAGCCGATCAAAGCATGTTTGGCAAAAGCCGCGCCATTGCTCGGCGGCGGGCTGGGCGGCGTGGGAGGATTCGGCGGCGTCGGCGGGGTGGGATCGCCGCCGGCGCAGCTGCCGCCCGACGCCCACAAGGTCGGCGTGGCCGGCGGATTCCAATTGGCGCCGACGTAGGCTGTATGCGCCACCAACGCCGTGTAATTGGCATTGCTATAGCTGACGACATCGCCCACCTTGTAAGTCGCGCCCTCGGCCCAGGCCGGGCAGTCCGCTTGCGCTATCTGGCCCCAGAACAGCAGCAGCGCCAGGCCGATGGCGCGCAGAATGTTGTTGAATCCTTGATGCATGGTCTGCCTCCTCGTATCGAGTTGAACCAATTGGTATTTAATTGGTATTTCAGACTATGCTATCCATATCAATTTTCAACATCAAAATGCCAAATTTCTAAATCCAATAAAAAAGCCGCGTCCCATATGGGACACGGCTTGATATCAACCCATGCTCAGCGGCAACGGTCAGGCGTACAGAACAGCGCGTCATCTGCCGCCGCCGGTTTCGGCAACCGTTCCCGCAGGGCGGCTGCCAGTTGCTCTGGTCTGCCGAACCAGGCGGACAATTCCAGCCGCTCCCGTTGGCCATCCTGCTCCAGCACCACGGACGGGAAACCATGCAACCCCCATTGGGCCATCAGGCGGCGGCTCTCAGCGATATGCCGCTCCGCCTCGGTCCGCGCCGCGCTCCAGGCCTGGGCAAATGCCGCCGCGTCGGCGCCCTGCTCCGCCGCCAGTTCGCTCAACACTTCGAATTCGGCGATGCGCCGTCCCTCCTGATAATGGGCCCGCTGGATGCGGGCCAGCATGGCCAGCGGCTCCAGGCCCAGTTTGCCGGCCGCCAGGATGGCCGCAATCGGCGGGTCCGACGCCAACGGCGCGCCGATATCGCGCAGCAGGCCTTCGAAGTAAGCCTCGCCGAAAGGCTGGCCGCTCATCTGGGCGATGCGCGCGTCGTGCGGCATCACGTAGCCGCGCCACTCCGGCGTGATGGTGCGGCCTTCCGCTTCGTCTATCATGCCGCCGGCGTGCATGATCAATTCCAATCCCGGCACAGCGGCCGCCGCCTTCAGCAAGGGAGAGGCGCCGTAGCACCAGCCGCACAGCGGGTCGTAAAAGTAATGCAGTTTCATCTGGCTTACCACTTCATCTCGCCCTTGCGCACCTTGGCGCCCAGTTCCAGCGTGGACACTTCGGCCGCGTTCGGATAGGCCTGCTTCATCGCCTCGATCAACTCGCCGCTGTTGGCGGTGGCGGCATTTTTGGCTTCAAAAGTTTTCAGGTAATCGCGGGTGTAGCGGATGGCGGATACGTCCATCTTGTCGCCGGCGATCATATGGCCCGGCACCACCACGGCCGGCTTCAGCGCTTCCATATCGTCCAGCTGCTTGTACCAGCCCTTGCGCTCGGCGTCGTTCTGGGTGTCGGCGGTCCACACATGCATGCCGGAGTACACGCCCACATTGCCGACGATGGCGCGGATGGACGGAATCCATACATAACCGCGGTGGGCCATCACGCCCTTGGTGTCGCGCAGTTCCAGCGCCTTGCCTTCCAGCATGATCTTGTCGGCCTTGATTTCAGTCGGCAGCAGCGGATTGGCCTGCGGCGCGTTGGCGCCCATCTTCGGCCCCCAGAACGCCACCTTGCCCTTCACATTGCCCTTGATGTGGGCCAGCACTTCCGGCGCGGCCACCAGCTCGGCCTTGGGGAAGATCTGCTTCAGCACCGAGGCGCCGAAGTAGTAGTCCGGATCGGCCTGGCTGACGTAGATGGTTTTCAGGTTTTTGCCGCTGTCCAGCACGCGGGCGGCGATGCGGTAGGCGTCGGCGCGGGTGAAGCCGGTGTCAATCAGCACGGCGTCCTTGTCGCCGGTCACCAGCACCGAGCTGACGTTGAAGCTGTTGCTGTCGGCGTTGTAGACCGACAGCTTGAGATCGCCCGCATGGGCGAAACCGGCGGCGGCGAGAGCGGCGGCGATCAGGGTTTGACGGATCATGGTGGGACTCCTTAAGTCTGGTGCCGGCGCCCGCCGGCGGGGTTGCACTGCGAATCAGTGAAGATGCGCACACTATAAGCTTAGTAATCGCACCAATAAATCGCTTAAAATGCACATTATTGTTTCAAAAAACGAGCATATAAATGGACAGGCTGACCGCGATGCAAGTGTTCGCCGAAGTCGCCCAGCTGGGCAGCTTCACCGCCGCCGGCGACAAACTCGACATGTCCCGCCCCATGGTCACCCGTTATGTCGACGAGCTGGAACAGTGGCTGGGCGTTCGCTTGTTGCAACGCTCCACCCGCAAAGTCACCTTGACCGACGCCGGCCTGGCCTGCCTGGCGCGCTGCCAGCAGATGCTGGAACTGGCGGCCGAAGTGCGGGCCGACGCCAGCCAGCGCGACGGCCAGGTGCGCGGCGTGTTGCGGGTGGCGGCCAGCACCTCGTTTGGCCTGGCGGTGCTGGGCGGCTTGATGGCCGAATTCAGCGAGCGCCACCCGCAGCTGCGCATCGACCTGCAACTGGGCGACCGCGCCGTCAATCTGATTGAAGAAAGAATAGACCTAGCCATCCGCATCACCAATGAGCCCGATCCCGGGCTGGTGGGACGGCGGTTATGCGACTGCCGCTCGCTGGCGGTGGCCTCGCCCGCTTATCTGGCCCGCCACGGCGTGCCCGGGCATCCGATGGATCTGGAAAACCACCGCTGCCTCAGTTACAGCAACTTCGGCCGCAGCGAATGGCGCTTCCGCCAGGGAGAAGAAGAACAGCGGGTCAGAGTCAGCGGCGCCATCAGCGCCAACGAGGCCAGCGCCCTGCTGTGCGCGGCGGCCGCGGGCGGCGGCATCGCCCTGCAACCCAGCTATCTGGCCGCGCCCTATGTCCGCCGCGGCGAACTGGTGGCGCTGCTGCCGGACTGGCAGCCGCAGCTGATGGGGATTCACGCGCTGTATCCGTCGCGCCGCCTGCTGCCGCTGGCGCTGCGCAGCTTGCTGGATTTTTTGGTGGAAAGACTCGGTGGACCGCTGCCGCCGTGGGACCGCGCCGCCGCTTAAGCATCGCCGCCGCTTATGCCTTATCAGCATGAAGAAGTGCATTTTCGAGCCAAATGGCTATTGGCAATTGCCGGTTGCCGCAAGATCGCCTAAGCTCAGCTACATCCGATATGCCGGCCGCCCGCCGGCAGTGACGCAACCTGTTAATGAAGTGGAATCAGATCGATGTGCCAGCTGCTGGGCATGAATTGCAATATCCCGACCGACATCCTGTTCTCGTTCGAGGGCTTCCATCGCCGCGGCGGCCTGACCGACCACCATGCCGATGGCTGGGGCATCGCCTTCTTCGAACAGAAGGGGTGCCGCGTTTTCCTGGATGACAAACCCTCGGTCGAATCGCCGGTGGCCGAACTGGTGCGCCGCTACCCAATCAAGTCGGAAAACGTCATCGCCCACATCCGCAAGGCCACCCAGGGCAAGGTCAACCTGGCCAACACCCACCCGTTCATGCGCGAGATGTGGGGCCAGTACTGGATCTTCGCCCACAACGGCAATCTGGAAGACTTCCAGCCGGAAACCGGCGAGTATTACCGCCCGGTGGGCACCACCGACTCCGAACGCGCCTTCTGCCACCTGATGGAGCGGCTGCGCGCCAAGTGGTCGCAGCCGCCGGAGCTGGAAACGCTGTTCGAGGAAGTCGCCGCGCTGGCGGCGGAGATCGGCAGTAAGGGCGTGTTCAATTTCATGCTGAGCAATGGCGAGGTTTTGTTTGCCCATTGCTCCACCCATCTGCACTACATCATCCGCCGCGCGCCGTTCAACACCGCCCACCTGGTGGACAACGACGTCAGCGTCGACTTCGCCACCGTCACCACGCCGCGCGACCAGGTGGCGATGATCGCCACCCAGCCGCTGACCGACAACGAGCACTGGACGGCGCTGTCGCCCGGCGAACTGATCCTGTTCCGCGACGGCGCGCCGCTGCTGACGCACAAGACGGACTGACATCCAGGCGGAGATTGGCGGTATGCTGAGGGCAAGCCTTCTACGACCGGATCCGTCATGAGCCGCTTCGACTTCAGCCAGCCGCCGTTCGACACGCTCGGTCCCGCAGAGCGCGACGCGCTCGAGGCCCGCGCCGACATCGTCTACTTTCCCGACGACGCGCTGGTCATCGGCCCTGGCCAGGCCATAGATGCGCTGTACATGGTGATCAAAGGCAAGGTGTGCGAGCTGGCCGGAGACGAAGTGGTTTCGCGCTACCATCCGCGCGACAGCTTCGACACCCGCGCGCTGATCGCCGGCCAGACGCCGCACCGCTTCGTGGTGGAGGAAGAAGCCCTGCTGCTGGCGCTGCCGCGCGCCGAGCTGCTGGCGCTGACCGAAAGCCATCCGCGCTTCGGCGCCTATTTCTACGCCAGCGTCTCGCAAAAGCTGGGCATGCTGGCGCAGCGCGCCGGCACCCGCGAACTGCAAACGCTGCTGACCGCCACCGTGCGCGACGCCGGCTGCCGCCAGCCGGTATTTGTCGATGCCGCCGACAGCATCCGGGACGTAGCTGCCGCAATGAAGGCGCAGCGCAGCAAATCCGTGCTGGTGCGCGATGGCGAGCGGCTGGGCATCTTCACCACCACGGATTTCCGCGACGTGATCCTGGACGGCGTGGACAGCGCCGAACCGATAGGCCGCCACTGCGGCTACCAATTGCTGACCATAGACATCGACGATTTCCTGTTCAACGCCCTGCTGTTGATGACGCAGCGCAATCTGCGCCGGCTGGTGGTGACGGAACACGGCCGGCCGGTCGGCATCCTGGCGCAGGTCGACGTGCTGTCCTACTTCTCCAACCACTCCCATTTGATCGCGCAGCGGCTGGAGCGCGCCAGCAGCCTGGATGAGCTTGCCGATATCGCCAGCCAGATCGACCGGCTGATCGGCATCCTGTCCGGCCACGGCGTGCGGCCGCTGCAACTGGGACGGCTGGTGCAGGCACTGAACGCGCGGCTGTTCGCCCGCGCCTGGCGGATGATCGCGCCGGCCGAACTGGCGGACAACAGCTGCCTGATCGTGCTCGGCTCGGAAGGCCGCGGCGAGCAAATCCTCAAGACCGATCAGGACAACGCGCTGCTATTGCGCGACGGCGCTCCCCCTGAAAGCGTGGCGGAATATTGCGACGCCTTCTCCGCCGCCCTCGCCCGCTTTGGCTACCCGCCCTGCCCAGGCGGCGTCATGGTCAGCCACCCCGAATGGCGATTGACCCGCGCCGCCATGCGCGACCGCATACACGGCTGGCTGGCCCAGCCCAGCGGCGAGGGCATGATGCAGCTGGCGATCTTCTGCGACGCCGAAGCGGTATGCGGCGACGCCTCCTTGCTGGCCGACTGCCGCGGCTACCTGCGCGAACGCTTGCAGGACGACGCCGGCTTCTACGCCCGCTTCGCCCGCGCCATCGATCAGTTCGACACGCCGCTGGGGCCGTTCGCCCGGCTGCGCACCCGCGAACGCGATGGCCGCGACACGCTGGATCTGAAAAAAGGCGGCATTTTCCCGCTGGTGCATGGCTTGCGCGCGCTGGCGCTGGAATACGGCATCGACGAAACCGGAAGCCACGCCCGCGCGCTAGCGCTCGCCGCCGCCGGGCGGCTGGAACCCTCGCTGGCCAACGACATCGTGGAGGCGCTGGGCGTGTTGTCGCAATTGCGGCTGGACCAGGGGCTGCGGCGCATCGAGGCGGGCCAGCCTGCAGACAACTGGATCGAGCCGGAACGGCTATCCTCGCTGGAAAGAGACCTGCTGAAGGAGGCGCTGGCCGTCGTCAAGCGCTTCAAGGCGCAACTGCGCCACCACTATCGCCTGGGCAGCCTGTAATGCTGCGCCAATGGCATCGCCGCTGGCTGCTTGCCCGGTTGCGCGATCCGGCCTGGCGCCATGTATTCGACGAACACCCGGAGGAGCTGGTCAGCCTCGATTGCGAAACCACCAGCCTAGACGTCAAGCAGGCCGAGCTGCTGTCGATAGGCGCCGTCAAGCTGCGCGGCAACCGCATCCTCAGCAGCGAATCGCTGTACCTGCTGGTCAAACCGCAAACCCTGCCGCAAGGCGACAATATCGCCATCCACGGCTTGCGCCGGCGCGATCTGGACGAAGGCATGGAACCGGCGCAGGCCGTGCGGCAGCTGCTGGATTTCATCGGCGGCCGGCCATTGCTCGGCTACTACCTGGAATACGATGTGGCGGTATTGAACAAATACGTGAAGCCACTGCTCGGCATTGCCCTGCCGCAACGGCAGATCGAGGTTTCCGCCCGCTACTACGACTATAAGTTCAAGCAAAACCCCGGCGCCTATATCGATCTCAGGCTGGCCGAGCTGTACCGCGACCTCGCCATTCCCGCCCCGCCGCGACACGACGCGCTGAACGACGCGCTGGGCGTGGCCATGTTGTACCAGGCGCTGCGCCAGCGCGGATTCGGTTAAGCGCCGACGCCGCCTTGGATCAGGTTCTGTGCGAGCTTGGGTTGCAGGCGCCAAACCCCACTCAGGCGCATGACAAAATATTTGTAAACATTTGCCTCTCCTCTTAGCTCATTTCTGGCACGCGCCTTGCTGACATCCATAGCGGCAAGCCATTGTTCCGGCAAGAAAAATCGGCAAATAGACGCTTTGATACCGGCATGGCGGCAAGCGACAGCGGCAAAGCGGCAAAAATTGCAGCCCCGCCGCCCAGGACAGCAGCTGATCCGTGAAGCGCTGCCCGGCATCCACGTTTTCAAGGAGAGGCAATATGTCTATCAGCAGCAGTAACACCAGCAACAACCCCAGTTCGTACTGGCAGCAACTGCAATCGCTGCATCAGCAGCGGCGCCAGGATTTCAGCAGCCTGACGCAATCGGTTCAGCAAGGCGACATCGCCGGCGCGCAACAAGCGCTGGCCGCACTGCAGCAGCTGAACGGTTCCAACAACGCCGACAATGGCAACCAGGATTTCGGCGCGGTGCTGAACAATGCCATCAGCGCGGCATCCTCCACGTCCGCCACCGGCGCCACGGCAACCGATCCGTTCGCCGCGCTGAACAACAGCCAGACCAGCGGCGGCGGCACCGGCAATTCCGTCTCCTCCTTGCTGAACACCCTGGGCCAGGATCTGCAATCCGGCAACCTGAGCCAGGCGCAGCAGGCTTTCCAGCAACTGCAGCAAGGCCTGCAACAGGCCAACGGGGCGCAAGCCAGCGAAGGCGGCCATCGCCACCATCATCATCACCATGACAGCGGCGGCGAGCAAAACAACGGTTTGGCCAACCTGTTGAACGGCGGCAATAACAAGCAAAGCGCGGCGACGGACAGCAGCGCCAGCAGCAACGCCATCAACCAGCAAGCCCAGGCCGCGCTCAGCCTGTACCAGGCCAGCGCCGGCAACAATGACATCTCCAGCCTGCTGATGTCGCTATCGGTGTAAAGCTTCCCGGCTTCAAGACAAAGGCCTTCCATGCGGAAGGCCTTTTTCGTTCTGCCGTGCATAGGCAGAACCTCAAGCGTGCTGGCCGTCCATTCTGGCACGGCTGGCGCAGCCATCAAACCAGGGCCGCAGGCTGGCATCGAACGCTGCCGCCAGCGTCTGCGCCTGCTGGTAAGCCAGCTCGCCCTCGTCGGAGCGTCCCAGGCCAAAGCATGCCCGGGCGCGCTCGAGCAAGAGAAAGGCGCGGTCCACGTCTTCCTCGCCGTTGTCGGCGATCAGCGCCAGGCCGGCATCGGCCGCTTGCAGGCCATCGCGCCACTGCGCAAATCGATTCGCCGTCAGGGCCAGCAGGTACTCGGCCCGCTCATGATTGACCCAGTTCCCCGCCCGCCCCCATAGCCGCCGCGCGCACTGCGCGGCCCGCCACACAATGCGCGGGCTTGAGGAGTCGGCATTCAGGTCTTCCCGCTCCAGCAGCCCGGAAACGATATTGTTGGCCAGCGAAGCCAGCGCGGCGTCGTTGGCGCTGGCCGCGATAGGCTCCAGCTCCTGCAGCAATTCATCCAATGCCGGCAGCAAACCGGACAGCGGGCCATGCTGTTGCAAACCCTGCAACACGCCCAGCCGCGCCAGCAGCCGCATCATCCCGGCGTCCATTCCCGCGGCCTGCCATTGCCGCTCCAGCCGCCAGGCCGCCAAAGCATCGCCGGACAAAGTTGCCGCAACCAGGCTATGGCGCAGCAGGATGGGGCCGGCGTCTGACAGGGGCAAACGGCGCAATAGCGTCCAGGCTGCGCGCCAGTCGCCCTTTTGCTCGCCCAGCAAGTGATTGATCAGCCAGGCCAAGCGCGGATGGTCGGCCGGCGGCAGCGCAGGAGAATCGATCAATCCGGGCAATTGCGCGATCACCTCATCCGGACTGTCGTCGTGGATTTGAATCAGCTGTTGCAGCGTGGAGGCGGCGGTCATGAAAAAGGCCTTTCTCAAAGAAAGGCCCAGTTTCCACAACACCACCCGACATGTCAAAAGCATCAGCCGTTAGGCATGCTATCTTCTCCATCGCCAGCCCGGCGCGCCGCCCGGCGCATCAGCTGCAACTGCTGCGAGAATTGGCGGCAATTGCCGCATAGCAGCAGGTGCATCCTCAATTTCAGATGTTCGGTGGCGCCCAGGGGCCGATCCAGGCCGGCCGAAATCAGCCGGCTGGCTTCGCGGCAACTCAACTTCATCGCTCGTCCTCCCGGCTCCAGCGTATTGAAAAACATTCGCGCAGACTCATCCGCGCCCGGTACAGCAGTACTGAACAGTTTGTCGCGCTGATGTCCAGATTGTTACAGATGTCGGCGATTTCCATCCCCATCACCTCACGCATGACAAATACCATGGCGGTGCGGCGCGGCATGACTTGGGAACACTCTTCGAACACCTGCCAGAACTGGCGCGAGATCAGTTCGTTCTCCGGCCCGCTCCAGGCCTTGACCGGCTCGCGCCAATGGCCGTCCTGCGCGAACAGGCCGTCGAAATCGCTGTCGTCCGCCTCGTCTTCCAGCGACTCGAACAGCTTCTCCTTGCCCTTGCGGCGCATCGCGTCTATCAATTTGAAACGCAGAATGGAAGTCAGCCAGGTGCGCAGGGTGGACTTGCCGGAAAAGCTGGCCTGCGACTCCAGCGCGGCCAGCAGCGTTTCCTGCACCGCCTCCTCCGCCGCGTCGCGCTCGCGCAATTGCGCCAGCGCGTAACGCAACAAATACGGCCGTTCCTGCTCGATCAGCTGCGCGTCTATCATGCTCACTCCCTGCAGAATTCCACCGCCTGATCCAGCCGGTCCACCGCCAGCACTTTCAGGCCTTCGATTTCTTGCCGCGGCTTGTTGGCGCTGGGCACGATGGCGCGGGTGAAGCCCAGCTTGGCGGCTTCTTTCAGCCGCTCCTGGCCGCGCGTCACCGGGCGCACCTCGCCGGCCAGGCCCACCTCGCCGAACACCACCAATTTTTCCGGCAGCGCCTTGTTGCGCAAGGACGAGACCATGGCCAGGATGATGGCCAAGTCGGCCGCCGGCTCATTGATCTTGACGCCGCCCACCGCGTTGAGAAACACATCCTGGTCGAAGCAGGCCACGCCGCCGTGACGGTGCAGCACCGCCAGCAGCATGGCCAGCCGGTTCTGCTCCAGCCCCACGGTCAGCCGCTTGGGTTGGAAGCCATGGCAATCGTCCACCAGCGCCTGGATCTCCACCAGCAAGGGCCGCGTGCCCTCCTGCGTCACCAGCACGCAGGAACCGGCCACGTCGTCGCGGTAAGACGACAGGAAGATGGCCGACGGATTGGACACGCCTTTCAGGCCGCGGTCGGTCATCGCGAACACGCCCAGCTCGTTGACCGCGCCGAAGCGGTTCTTTATCGCCCGTATCATGCGGTAGCTGGAATGGGAGTCGCCCTCGAAATACAGCACGGTGTCCACCATATGCTCCAGCACGCGCGGGCCGGCCAGCGAGCCTTCCTTGGTGACATGGCCCACCAGCAGCACCGTGATGCCGCTTTGCTTGGCCATGCGCGTCAGCTGCGCCGCGCATTCGCGCACCTGCGACACCGAACCCGGCGCTGACGTCACCTGCTCTGTGTACAGCGTCTGGATGGAGTCGATCACCACCACCTCCGGCAGCTCGCGCTTCAGCGTGGCCAGGATGTTTTCGATGCAGATCTCGGCCAGCAGATTGACGCTGCTGGTATCCAGCGCCAGGCGCGAGGCGCGCAGCGCGATCTGCTGCGCCGATTCCTCGCCGGACACATACAGCACCTTGCGGTTGCGGCCGATCTGCGACAAGGCCTGCAGCAGCAGCGTGGATTTGCCGATGCCGGGGTCGCCGCCGATCAGCACCACCGCGCCGCGCACGATCCCGCCTCCCAGCACGCGGTCCAGCTCGTCGATGCCGGAAGGGTCGCGAGGGGTTTCCTCGGTCTGCACCTCGGACAGCTTCTGCACCTGGGTGACATTGGCCGCCCAGGACTGGAAGCGCGGGCCGGCGGCGGCCGGCGCGGCGACCGACTCCACCAGCGTGTTCCAGGCGTTGCAGTGCGGGCATTGGCCCTGCCATTTGGGCGCTTGTCCGCCGCACTCGGTGCAGCTGAATACGGTTTTGCTCTTGGCCATTAGGGACAATAAATGGGAATCAAAGGCGGAAGAATAACAGGAGCCGGCCAGCCATGCCGCAAAAGCGGACGATCAATTGGCCGGATGCTTGGCGTCGGACTTGTTGAGCTCGTTGATGATGTTGAGCAGGCGCTTCTGATCGGCCTCGCTCTTGCCGTTGGGCTGCTTGGGTTTGGCCGGCGCGTCGGGATGCTGCATCGCCGCCACCACGGCGGCCACTTCCGGATCGTTCTTGGCGGCCTGGTCCGCCTCTTCGCTGGTTAAGGGATGCGGACCGGCGTCGCTGGACTTGCCGGCTAGCGCGGCCGGCTTGTTGACGGCGGCGGGCGCGCCCGCCATGGCGCCGCTGGCGGGGACCGGCTTCTCCGGCGGCGGCGCCATCGTCTCCAGCTTGTTCTTGGCCATGTATTCGTTCATCTCGCGCCAGCCAGCATAAATCGACGCCTTATCGGCCTCGGGGTTGCGGATATAGCATTCCTCGAGCGAGCGGCCGGTCTGGCGGCAGGCGGCGCCCACGGCCTTGTCCGAGTCCCGGGTCAGGCCGGTCACGCTGTTCACCCAATTGCATCCGCCAAGGGCCAACATGGTCGTCAGCAGCAGCAAAATTCTCATGCTCATCCCCCGTTTTCGCTAATGCCTCAGCCGCGCGGCTGACGCAGATCCAGTTCCAGCACTTCGCCGCTGCGGCCGCGGCTGTCTGCGCTCATCCAGTACAGCAGATGTGGCATCAGATCGGCCAGATCGCCGCGCTCGCGCTTGTCTTCGCCCGGATGCGTCCGGTTGCGCTGCGGCGAATTGACCGGACCCGGCAGCAGCAGATTGACCCGCAAATTGGGATGCATGTCCCATTCGCTGGCGGCCACCGTGGTCAGATAAACCTGGCCGGCATTGGAAGCGCCGAAGCCGCCCCAGTAGGCCGCGGGATGCAGCGCGTGATGCTCGCCGACGAACAGCACCGACGCATCCGGCGCATCCTTCAACAGCGGCAGGCAGGCGCGGGTCAGCGCGAAGCGGGCCACGGTATTGATGCGGTATTGGTTCATCCATTCTTCTATGGTCTGGTTGCTTAGCGGCGACAGCGCGTAAAAATGCGAGGCGCAGTGCAGAATCCCGTCCAGCCGGCCGAACTCCCGGTGTATGGTCAGCGCCAGATTATTGAATTCGTTCTCGCCGGCATTCAGCAGATCCAGCGGCACCGCGGCCGGCTCCGGCGCGCCGCTCGCCACCACTTCATCGTAGACTCTCTCCAGGCCCTTGACGCTGCGAGAAAGCAGCACCACCGTCGCGCCATGGCGGGCGAAGGCCAGCGCCGCCTCGCGGCCTATGCCTTGCGAGGCGCCGGTAACCAGGATGACGCGCCCGGCCAGCGCGTCTGGAGCAAATTCAGTCTTCATTGTCATTGTTCTACCTGTAAATCCCGCTTCACGGCGGCGGCCGCGGCTACGCCGCTGCGCGCCGCGCCCTCCAGTGTCGCCGGGTAATCGGGATGCACCCAATCCCCGGCCAGATAAACTCCCGGCCACGCGGTGCGAGCATCCGGCCTCATCAGGCCGATCTCGCTGGCAAACGTGGCCCGCTTTTCCACAATCACTTGGCTTTGGCAAGGCTCGCCCAGCCAGGGCGCCAAACGGCGCGCATCGGCCGCCACCGCATGGACCAGCTCCTGGGCCGGCGGCAGCGCGGCGGGCGCGCTGATCACAGCGGCCAGCCAGCCAGCCTCGCCGCACAGCGCCTCGCGATCAAACAGCCAGTCCGCCGTGCCGCCGCTGACGCCCATCATCGGCGCCGGCAAGCGCGGCGAGCGGTCGAAGCGCACATACACCGTGGCGATGGGGCAATAACGGTAGGCGGCTACCGACTCCCGCATGGCCGGCTCGGCCAGCAAATCCTTGGCATGATATGGCGCCACCGCGACGATCACAGCATCATACTCCGTACCGTCCACCTGCGGCCTGCCATCCTTCATTTCCACCGATGCCACGCGCTCGCCGGCCCGCAACGCCGCGCCGCGCTCGCCCAGCCAGCGCCAGGAGGGATCGGGAAACAGCGCGGACAGATCAAGCGCCGGCAGCAAGAGATCGCTGGCCTCGCGGGCGGCGCCCAGGCTGTCGCGCAAGACGGCGGCCAGCACCCGCATCGATGCCCGCGGCAGCGGCGTATTCAGCGCCGACGCCACCAAGGGCTGCCAGAAGTCGCGGCGCAAGCCCGCGCTTTGCCCCTGCTCCGCCAGCCAGGCGTCCACGCTCAAGTCGTGTTCTAAACGGTATCCCGAGCGCCGCAATCCATCCAGCGCGCGCGCCAGTTTCCACTTGTCCGTCCAGGACACGCCGCGCGCCAGCAGCAGTCCAGCCGCCACATGCAGCGGCGCCGGCAGTTGCGGGCAGCGCAGACGCAAGCCGCCATCGCGCAGCCACTGCATGGGCAGCCGCCGCAAAGCGCTTTCCGGGCTGACGCCTACAGTCCGCATCAGGCGCAAGCATTCTGCATAAGCGCCCAGCAGAATGTGCTGACCATTGTCAAACCTGGCGCCATCTTTGCCGGCGCAACGCGCCCGCCCGCCGGGATCGCGCCCGGCCTCGTACACGGTAAGGTCCGCCCAGCCGGCCAGCTCCACCGCCGCGGCGAGCCCGGCCCAGCCGGCGCCCACCACCGCTACCCTGGGTTTCACGGCTGGTAGCCGAAGGTCCAGGTTTTCCAGGCCAGCCACAGCTTGCGGCCGGTTCCCAACGATAGGCGCTGGTTCAGCACTTTGGCAGGACCATCCTGCTGGATTTCCTCCAGCGTGGCGCGGTAGATCGCCGCCATCAGCAGGCCGGGCCGCTGCGACTTGCGGTCTTCCGCCGGCAGCAAATCCCAGGCCTTGCGGTATTGCTCCTGCGCTCGCTCGATCTGGAAAGCCATCAGCGCCTGGAATGCCTCGCTCTCCTCGTAATGCAGGATGTCCATCGCCGGGCAGTTGAAACGCTGCAGCTCATCCATCGGCAGATAGATGCGGTCGCGCCGGGCGTCCTCGCCCACGTCGCGGATGATGTTGGTCAGCTGGAAAGCCACGCCCAGTTCATGAGCGTACTCCAGCGTGCGTTCGTCGCGGTAGCCGAAGATGCGGGCGGCCAGCTGCCCCACCACGCCGGCCACGCGGTGGCAATACAGCAGCAGGTCCTGATAGCGCTGATAGCGCACCATGTGCAGGTCCATCTCCATGCCGTCTATGATCTCTTCCAGCTGCGATTGCGGCAGCTGGAAAGCTTTCAGGTGCGGCTGCAGCGCGCGCATCACCGGATGGTCCACCTGGCCCAGATACGCCCGGCCTACCTCGCCGCGCCACCAGGCCAGCTTGGCCTTGGCCACGTTCAGGTCCTGGCATTCGTCCACCGCGTCATCCACCTCGCGACAGAAGGCGTACAGCGCGGTGATGGCGCGCCGCCGCTCTGCCGGCAGAAAACGGAAGCTGTAATAGAAACTGGAACCGCTGGACGCGGCCTTGTCCTCGCAATACTGATCCGGCGTCACGCGCCTCTCCCAAAACTGTCGCCGGACTTTGCCGGCGGGATTCCGTAGTTTGCGTCGCGCCGGCTCATTTGCCCCGGCACGCCCGCCATATCATGTATGCCCAATCGCGGCCCTTCAGCTTCGGCCGCTGGCGGAACACGTCGCCTTCGCTGGCGTGCAGCTTTTGCAGGATGCGCTCGCCGCCCATCACGATCAGCCGCAACTCCAGCCCCAGCCGGCCGCGCAGGGTCCGCCCCAGCGGCGCGCCGGCCTGCAGCATCTTGCGCGCCCGCTCCACCTGATACAGCATCAGCGCGCGCCATTTGGCGTCGCAAAGGCCGGCTGCGATCTGCGCCTCCGTCACACCAAAGCGCGCCAGATCTTCCTGCGGCAGATAGACCCGGTTCTTTTGCCAATCGATCGCCACATCCTGCCAAAAGTTGATCAGTTGCAGCGCGGTGCAAATGCCATCGGACTGCGCCAGGCTGCGCGGATCGGTTTCGCCGTACAGCGCCAGCATCAACCGCCCCACCGGATTGGCAGATCGGCGGCAATAGTCCACCAATTCGCCAAAGCTCTGGTAACGCGTCTTGCCCACATCCTGCCGGAAAGCCGACAGCAGGTTGCGGAACGGTTGCAGCGGCAAGGCATGCTCGGCGATGGCCACCGCCAGCGGCGCCATCAGCGCGATCCGCGGCGGCTCGCCGACGGCGATGCGGTCCAGATCGGCTTCCAGCCTGTCCAGCTCGGCCAGCCGCGTCGCTGAGTCGGCATCGCCTTCGTCCGCCACGTCGTCGGCGTAGCGGGCGAAATGATAGATGGCGTGCACCGCCCGCCGCATCTTTCGCGGCAGCAGGATGGAACCCACCGGGAAATTCTCGTAATGGCCAACCGACATTGCCGCCTCTCAAACCGATTCCGGCTGCGGATTATAACCGAGCCAGCGTGACAGCGTCCCGCGCGCTGACAATGCCATGCTCGATCCCGCCGAAACATGCCAAATCAGCTTGCGCTGGCATTTTTCACTTTTGTGACGGCAGGGTATTTACAAGTCGCCAAGAGACGCATAGAATGCCCAGCACTGTGAACGCAGCGACATCCAACGGGGGTATAGCTCAGCTGGGAGAGCGCTTGCATGGCATGCAAGAGGTCAGCGGTTCGATCCCGCTTACCTCCACCACTCGACTGCTTCACCAAACAAAAAAGCCTGCGCAAGCAGGCTTTTTTGCATCCCGGCGCCAGGAAGCCGCCGACAGCGGCCCCTTGCGCTCAAATCTGCACCAAATCCCTCGCCCCAGCAGTCAGCGTGGAGACATATTCGGCCGTGCGCGGCTGGCGCGGCGCGCCGAATATCTGGGACGCGCTGCCCGCCTCGACGACGCGGCCATGCTCCAAGAACACAACATCGCGCGCCACACTGGCCGCCAGGCGCAGATCGTGCGTCGCCATCAGCATGGTGACGCCCTCGGCCGCCAGCTGGCGCAGCACCGCCACCACTTCCGCCGCCAGCTCCGGGTCCAGCGCCGATGTCGGCTCGTCGCACAACAACAGCCGCGGCGACGGCGCCAAGGCGCGGGCAATGGCCACCCGCTGCTGCTGGCCGCCGGACAGGGTGGACGGCCAGGCGTCGGCCTTGTGCGCCATGCCCACCTTGTCCAACAGTTCGCGCGCGCGCTGTTCCGCCTGCTGGCGCGGCCAGCGCTGCACGGTCAGCAGGCCTTCCATCACATTCTGCAGCGCCGTCTGATGCGGAAACAGCTGGAAGCTCTGGAACACCATGCCGGTCGCCCGCCGCATCCGCAGCACCGCCTCGCGTGACAGCTTGCGACCCGGCGTAAAGCTCAAGGCATCGCCGGCCAGTTCCAGGCTGCCGGCATCCGGCACCTCCAGCAGGTTGACGCAGCGCAGCAGCGTGCTCTTGCCGCTGCCGGACGGGCCGATCAGCGCGGTGACGCCGCCCTCGGGCAGGGTCAGGCTCACCCCGTCCAGCACCCGGTGGCCATCAAAGGATTTGACAATATCGTTCAGCTTGATCATGCCGCCGCTCCCACGGGCGCCACATGGCGGTCAAAACGTTTTTCCAGACGCTCCTGCAGCCAGGTCAACACCGTGCTCAGCATCAGGTACAGAAAAGCCGCCTCAAGATACAGCAACAGCGGCTCGTAAGTGGTGGCGGCAATCCGCTGCGCCGCCTGGAACATCTCCGGCACCGTCAATACGGCCGCCAGCGAGGTATCCTTTACCAGCGAGATAAAGGAGTTGGCCAGCGGCGGCACCGCCACCCGGCTCGCCTGCGGCAGGATGGTGCGGCGCATCGCCTGCGACCAGCTCATGCCCAGCGAATACGCCGCCTCCCACTGCGCCTTCGGCACCGAGGCGATGGCCGCGCGTATCACTTCCGAGGTATACGCGCCGACGCTGAGCACGAAGCCGAGCAGCGCCGCTGGAAACGGATCAAACACGATGCCGATGCGCGGCAAGCCGTAGAAGATCACGAACAGCTGCACCAGCAAAGGCGTGCCGCGCACCAGCCAGGAATAAGCGCGCACCAACAGCACCAACGGGCGCGGGCCAAACAGCCGGATCAAGGCCACCACCAGGCCCAAGGCCAAGCCGCCGACAAAAGACAGCAAGGTCAGCGGCACGGTGAACACCAGCCCGGCATAAATAAGCGACGGCAGCGAATCCGCCATCAACTGCAACCACGAAGGCATCGCTCCTCCTCAATCAGCGCGACACGTCGGCGCCGAAGTATTTATGCGAAATCTTCTGATACGTGCCGTCAGCCTTGATCGACGCCAGCGCCTTGTCGATGGCGGCCTTCAATTCCGGATTGCCCTTGCGCAACAGCACGGCGGACGCGTCGCCATTCGCCTCGGTAGCGGCTACTTTCAGGCGTGACTTGGGCTGCTTCTTCTTGAAATCGAGGAAGGACAGGCTGTCGTTGATGGTGGTTTCCACGCGGCCGGACTCCAGCAGCGCGACGGATTCATTGAAGCCCTGAGTCGGCACCACCTCCGCGCCATAGCGCTGCGCCAGCTTGCCGAAATTGCTGGTCAGGGTATTGGCGGACTTGCGGCCCTTCAAGTCTTCAAAGCGCTTGATGTCGCGATTGTCGTCGCGCACGATCAACACCGCCTTGGACACGATGTACGGCTCGGAGAAGTCGTATTTGGCCTTGCGCGCATCGGTGACGGCCACCTCGTTGATCACGACGTCGTAGCGCTTGACGTCCAGGCCGGCGATCAAGCCATCCCACTTGCCCTCGACGAATTGCGGCTTGACGCCCAGACGCTTGGCGATGGCCTGGCCGATTTCGACATCAAAACCGGTCAGTTCGCCGGAGGCATTGTGATAAGTAAACGGGGCATACGTGCCTTCTGTGCCTATCTTCAACACGCCAGCCTTGCGGATATCGGCCAGATCGTCAGCGTGCGCAACAGCGACGGCCAAAGACAGACCAAGAATCAGTGCGGCATTCAGTTTTTTCATTGTCGAATCTCCATCGTTGCTTAGTGTCTTCCGGCATCATGGGCCGGCCATGGCGACACCTTAACAGCGGCAATGTTAGAATACTAAGTAATATTATTTTAGTTTTATATTCTTTATTGAAATATAAATACCCAAAATGCCTCCTCGTGTCGCGTGCCGCACTTCATTCGCCAGGCAAAATGGGTAATTTCTGCATATTTTCGAAATATTTTCACAAAACGCTTGCACGCCCAAATTGGTCCGGGTATAGTTCGCCTCCTGTCGAGACCCACCGGTCAAAAGCGAAAGCGAAATCGACAGATTATGTGGGGGTATAGCTCAGCTGGGAGAGCGCTTGCATGGCATGCAAGAGGTCAGCGGTTCGATCCCGCTTACCTCCACCAAAATTTAGTCCCCATCGTCTAGAGGCCTAGGACACCGCCCTTTCACGGCGATAACCGGGGTTCGAATCCCCGTGGGGACGCCATAGTTTCATGTGGGGGTATAGCTCAGCTGGGAGAGCGCTTGCATGGCATGCAAGAGGTCAGCGGTTCGATCCCGCTTACCTCCACCACAATACAATTAGGACGTAAGTCCCCATCGTCTAGAGGCCTAGGACACCGCCCTTTCACGGCGATAACCGGGGTTCGAATCCCCGTGGGGACGCCAGCGAATACTGGGGGTATAGCTCAGCTGGGAGAGCGCTTGCATGGCATGCAAGAGGTCAGCGGTTCGATCCCGCTTACCTCCACCAGTTAAAAAGCCGAAATCTTGAGATTTCGGCTTTTTTCTTTTTATTTCCCCTAAAAAGCTCAAAACAAAAATCGGCGTGCTTTGACGCCGATTTTGCCTACCCTGCCGCCCCGCATCAGCGCGCCGTTCGCCGCAGCTGCCCAACCAGGTCGGCCAGTTTGCCGGCGTAGCCCGGATCGCTGGCATAGCCGCCGCTCGCCAAACCCTGGGCGAACGCCTGCGCATCGCCGCCAACGCCCAACGCCGCGCGATAGCGAGGCTTGCTCGCCAACAACCTGGCGTAGTCGTCAAAAGCGGCTTGGTAATCGGGATAAGCCCGGAACGACTCCACCCGGGATTGTTTTTGCCCGTCCGCGAATTCCGTGGTCAGCGCCGCCGCGACGCCGCCGCGCCAGCGCGAGTCGGCCTTGATGCCAAACAGATTATGGCTATTGCCGCCATTCGCCAACGTCAACGGCTTGCGCCCCCAGCCCGACTCCAGCGCCGCCTGCGCCAGCACGATATCCGGCGTGACGCCCAGCTTCGCCGCAGCCGTCTGCGCATACGGCCTCATCTCATCAAGAAAAGCCTGCCTGTCAGGCGAAATCGCAGCCGCATCCGCCTGACCCGCAGCCTGCAATTGCTGCTTCAAGCGCCAGGCTTCCGGCGTCAATTGCGCAGCCGCACCCGGCTCGCCATTGGCGATGAAACGTTCCACCTCGCGGCGCAAACCAGAAAACTGCTCGGCGAATCCTGCGCCGCCGCCCGGCAAGTCCAGCGGCAAGGCGACGGACTCGGCCAAGGGCGAGTCAAAACCGGCCGCTCGCTCACTGCGCTGCGTAAACATCGGACTCCCCCTCCAGCACCCGTCGCAACAGGGCCTGCCGCTGCTGCAACAATTGGCCGTTGCGCAGATTGCGCTCCCGACACGCGGCAGCCAGTTCGCACAGCCGCCGCCAACGCGCCGCGCCCTGCTCGCGCAGATTTGGCGGCAAAGCATCCAAGAGCGCGCTCATCGACAATTCGGCGCCGGCAGGCAGCAAATCCCGCACCCATGCCTGACGGGCGTGGCGGCTACGCTCCAGCCTGTCGCACAGCTCGGAAATCCGGCTGGCGCACGCCTCCAAGCCTGCTGCATCATGCGCCAGCGCGGCCTGAAACTGCGCCTCCAGACTCTCCAATAGCAGCGGATAGTCGGCCAGATCCGCTGCTATGGTCGTGAACAACTCGCGATAAACCTGCTTTCTATCCATCAACGTCCGCCGTGATATTGCTCGATCAAGCCGGCCAACCGCTGCGGATCGAAGCGCACCTCGCCGCGCGCCAGCGCGGCGCGCACCGCATCCACCTTGGCCTGGTCGATTTCCGGCATGGCGCGCAGATCGGCGGCCAGCGAGGCGGACGAGTCCTGCGCCGCCGGCGCGCGCGGCACGGCTTCCGCTGCCGGGCGGTTTTCGGTCTTGAGGTTTGCGGCCTGTTCGCCGCGCCAGGAGGAATGAGGTGAGATCTGCATCAGAATGCCTGCTATCCGTATACGGTGTGATACCGATACAAGGCGACGCCAGCGCGCCGAACTTAAGCCAGGAGGGCAAAAAGGCCGGCCGCCTCATTGGCGGCGCGGCCGGGTCGCGTCAGAAGTTTTCCGGCAACATCTTCAACACCACGATGCGTCGGTTCTCCATGCGGATATAGTGCCCATAGACGAGCTCTTTCAGGATGCGCGCCACCATCTCGCGCGAGGAGCCGATCTGATCGGCGATTTCCTGCTGCGTCAGTTGCTTGCGCAGGATCAGCACGCCGTCTTGCTCCACCAGCATCTGATTGATCAAGATGCGGACGCGGCCATACACATCGAGCAAGGCCAGGTTGCGCGCCAGCATGGTCATGTGGCGCACCAGGGAAACCAGGTAGCGCATGATGCTGCCGCGCACCATATGGCAGCCCGGCAAGCCATCCTCGCTGTCGAACAACTGGCACAGCATGCTGCGGGAGAAGCGCAGCAGCATGCTGTCCTCGTCGGCCACCACGCTGCTGTTGCGCATGCCGCCGTCGACAAACGACTCCATGCCCAGCATGTCGCCCGGCATGCTGATCTGCAGCACATACTTCTTGCCGTTCGGCTCCGCCACATAGGCCTGCATGCAGCCGGCGAACAGCAGGTAAACCTCGTCGGAAGCATCGCCTTCCGAGTACAACGCCTCCCCTTTGGCCAGGCGGATCGTCTCGCCCTCCTCCAGGACCCTATCCAGCTGCTCTTCAGCCAAATGGCCAAACAGCGGCGTCTGCCGCAACATCTGTATTGCTTGTTCTTGTTTCATCTCGGTAACACGTCCCCGACTCACTGACACCCATCACTGAATGTCAAAGTCATTGATTGACCTTTTATATTATTGAATATGATTCGCGAGCCGTTATTCTTATCAACTATCGGGATATTGTAAATAATTTGATTAAAATTTGTGTGAAATTCTCACAAAAAAAAATCCTTGCAACACAAGGATTTTTCTGGACACACAATATTAACAGAAAATTAACGTATTCCGACGGTATCCCGCTTGAGATTGCTCAATTCTGACGCGCTGGGCAGCGCGGACGCCACGCCCGGGATGCCGGCTGAGCCTTTCGCCGCCGCGCCGAACATCGACACCACCGCCTGCGCCTGGCCGGAAGTCAAAATCAACAGCTCGATGCGGCGATTCACCGCCGCCAGCGGATGCGCGCTGTCCAGCGGCGCGCGATCAGCCATGCCGACCACTTGCAGCACGGATTCGCCGGCCAACCCGCCCTGCTGCATGTGCATGCGCGCCGCCATGGCCCGGTTGCTGGACAAGGACCAGTTGGACAGGGTGTTGAAGCCGCCCGCGCTGTGGTATTGCGCCGCGTCGGTATGCCCCACCAGCAAGAGGCGGTTGTCGATCTCGCCCAGCATGGCGCCGATCTGCTGCAGCAAGGATCGGAAACGCGGCTCCACAATCGCGCTGCCGCGCTCGAACATGCCCTGCTTGTCGGTGTCATGCAGCGTCACGCGCAGACCATATGGCGTGATCACCGTTTGCAGATTGCTCTCCAGCCCCGCCTTGCGGCTCATTTCGGACAACTCCGCCGCCAGCTTGCGCAGATCGGCCTCGCTGTCGTAGCTGCGCCGCTCCCGCTCCGGCTCATCATTCACCGCCTGCTTGTCGCTGTCGCGGACCATGGACTTGCTGGCCGCCTGGCTGCCGTTGTGGCCGGGAATCGGGTCGCGCGGAATCAGCGTGCCGGGCGGATTGCCCATATGGTCTATCTGCCGGCCGTTGCCCTGCAGCAAAGGGCTGCCGCCGGAAGTGGTGAGCAGCTGCTGCAGGTTTTCCTGATCGCGCGCGGCCAGCACCCACAGCACCAGAAACAAGCACATCAGCGCCAACACGAAGTCGGCAAACGCCACTTTCCAGGCGCCGCCGTGCGCGTCTTCGGCGTGGCGGCGCGCCACGCGCTTGATCACCGCGCCGTCCTGGCCATCCTTGTTCTTCAGGCCCGCCATGGTTTAAGCCAGCCCTTCCAGCGTATTGATCCATGTTTCCAGCTGCGAGAAGCTGGGCTTGGTGTTCAACTGCACCAGGCGGCGGCCGGCGTCGATGGCCAGCAACGGCGGCTTGCCGGAGGCGTGGGTGGTCAGCACCACTTTCACCGATTCGAAATTGGACAGTTCCTCCTTGACCAGCTGCCCCATCACGTTGGACAGCGGGTCCAGCACGCCATAACAAAAGAAAATGCCGATGAAGGTGCCCACCATAGCCGCAGCGACGCTGGCGGCGATCTCGCCGGCGCTGGCGCCTTGGGCCACGGTATTCATCGCCATCACGATGCCCAGCACCGCGGCCAGAATGCCGAAGCCCGGCATCGCCTCGGCGATCTTGTGCAGCGACTTCGATGGTTGGTTCAACTGCTCGTGGATGGCGTCCAGCTCTTGGTCCAGCACGCCTTCCAGCTCATGAGCGTTGATCTTGCCCATCGCCATCAGCCGGAAGTTGTCGACAATGAAGGCCAGCAGCTTGGGGCTTTCCAGCACCAACGGATAGCGGTTGAACAAGGCGCTCTGCCGCGGGGCTTCCACATGCTGATCCAGCGCCTTCAAGCCGCGGCTGGCGGTGATCAACAGCTCGTACATCAACAGCAACTGCTGGCGCTGGAATTCCGCGCCCTGTTTTTTACGCATCACCACCCGCTTGATCTGGCCGCCCATTTCCTTCAGCACATGCGGCGGGTTGCCCAGCACCACGGCGCCCAACGCCGCGCCGCAGATGATCAACAGCTCGGTCGGCTGCCAAATGATGGACAACGCGCCGCCGTGCAGCATGAAGCCGCCGAATACGCAAACCAGCACGATCAGAATGCCAAACAATTGCTGCATGGGGTGTTTCCTTGCTTCAGGCGGCCATCAGGCAGGCCTGCATCTTTTTCAGGGCGCTCTTGTTGATCTGGCAGATGCGGGCCTCAGTCAGCTCCAGCACCGCCGCAATCTCCTTGAGACTCAGTTCAAACTCGTAATACAGCTGGATCACCTGCTGCTCGCGCTCGTTCAGCGCGGTCAGCGCGCGCGCCAGCTCGCTCTGCCGCTCCAGCCTGGCCTCCGGCGAGCCCTCGCCCGCCAGCTCCACGCCGGCAGCCACCATCTCGTCGAAGCTCGCCATCGCCTCGGCGTTTTCCGCCAGCAGCGCGTCGCGGTAGGCCTCGGCGTCCAGCCCCAGCAGCGACATCGCCTCGGCTTCGGACGGTTCCCGCCTCAGCTTGCGCCTCAGTTCGCGCAGCCCGTCGCGCACCCGGTGCGCCTCCTGCCGCACCGCGCGCGGACGCCAATCCAGCCGCCGCAATTCATCCAGAATGGCGCCGCGAATGCGCAGCATGGCGAAGCCGGCAAAACGCTCGTCCGGCTCGCCGCCATAACGGCGCAAGCAATCCAGCAAGGCCATCAGGCCGATTTGCTCCATGTCTTCGCGGTCGAACACGCCGCCGGCCTGGCTGGCCAACTGGCGCGCCGCGCGCTTGACCAGCGGCGCATACGTGGCCAAGTGCCTGGCCTCGTCGGCAGCCTGGCAAGGGGAGGCATAGCTTTCGGCGTACATCGCGCTTACTCGATGATCAGCTTGCTGACCATGACCTCGCTGAATGGCAGCGCCATCCGCTCGCGGGCGAAGGCGGCGCGATAGGCCTTGTCCAGCAGGCGCTGGTAGTCGTCTATGCCCAAGGCGTTGGCGCGTTCGCGGCTCAGTTGCGACAAGGCGCGCACCGCGACGCTCTTCAACAGCGGCAGTTGCTCCTTCACCTTGGCCTCGTCATCCGGCGTGCTGCGAAACACCAAGTCCACCGCCATATAGCGCGGATCGCCGCCGGCTTCGCTCTTCAGCATCACGATGTTCTTGTCCAGCGTGATAAAGCGGTAATCGACCGGCTTGGGCGCCTGCGGCGCGGCATGGTTGCCCTGCTGGACATACCACCAGCCGCCGGCCACCGCGCCAGCCGCCAGCAAGGCCGTCAGCGCCGCGGCGATCAGGGTTTTGCCATTCATCTATCCATCACCTCTTTAAAATTGCTTCAGCCCTAGGGGCTGTTGACGCTTGGTGGGCGGTCGCGCCGGAGCGCATTTCGCGCCGAATCGAGGCGTTTCGCGCGCCGCATAGTTATTCTCTGCCAGCGCGGAACAACGAAGAGTCGGCGCGAAAGGCGCCCGGCCCTGCGGGTTTGGCGTAGCTCAAACGCGATCCACTCACCAAGCGTCAACAGCCCCTAGTCCAACGAGAAGCCATCGGCCTGAGTCCAGCCGTCCTGCGCCAATGCGCGGCCGGGTTCCTCCCGCTGCGGCTCTCGGCCGTGACGCCCTCCCTGGCCATGGCCGGACGGCATACCCTCCTTCACGTCCACCGCCACTTGGGTGTACTGGCGAGCGCCCAAGTCCTGGCGCAGCGCGTCGCCTATGTTTTGCAGCTGGCGCACCACCTCGCTGTGCGAGGCGGTCAACTCCACCATCAACGTCCCTGCCTGGTGGCGGATGGCGATCTCCAGCGTGCCCAGCGACGGCGGGTCCAAACGGATGGTGGCGCGGTCCATGTTCTGGCTGGACAAGACCTGCAGCCGTTCGCCCAGCGCCGCCTGCAGCTTGCCGCTCCAGCTTTCCGGCTGCGCGGCCGGCAAGGCCAGGCTGAAACCCTCCGCCGCTTTGCCGGCCTCAACGGCATGAGCGGTCGGCAAGGGCAAGGCGGCTGCATTCAGCGCCGGCATTGGCAGCTCGCTTGACGGCGCCAGTTCGGCCGCTTGTTCGGCCAAAGCCTTGATCTGCGCGACGGGCATGGACAAAGCCCGCTGCGTTGAGGCCGCATCCTGCACCGGCGCGGCGGCCGTCTCTGCCGTGGCCGATCTTGTTTGAGTCTGCGCAGGCTGGTTTTGCGGCAGCAGCGCCTGCCATAGCGGGGACGGCTGCATGGCGGGAGCCTGCGCGACCGGATCGATCCGCTCCCGATCATCGCCGGCCTCCTCCGGCAGCCGCCGCTCGTGCCGCGGCGCAGCCGCCGCGCCTGGCGCCAGACCGGTCACCACGGCCTGCGCGCCGCCGGATGCCACCGCCGCGCTCGGCGGCGCGGCATTCGGCATGTCCGCTTGATCTGCCGCCTGCATCGCAGAGGCAAAATCATTGGCCGGCGCGTCATCGTCCGGCAATCCATCGCCCAATGCCGGCGCGACGGCGTCGTCGCCAAGCGGAGGCTGCGTCATCTGAATCGGCGGCGCCACTCTGCTCATGCTTGCTCCCATTCACTGAATTGCGCGTAGGCCAGTTGGCCTTCGCGGTGACGGCCCATGCCTGCCAGCCGGTTCTGCAACGCGTCCAACTCCGCGCGGCTGCTCGCCAACGCGCCGCGATAAGCGGCAGCCAAGGCCGATTTCTCTTCGCCATCCAGATCGCAATCCGGCGCCTCCAGCCTGGCGCGCACGCGCAGATCCAGCGCCGCCAGCGCCGCCCAGTCGCGGCGCGCGCCGGCATCGGCGATGGCTTGGCAGCAACGCGCCACCTCAGGCCGCGTCATGCTGGTCCCGCACGCCTATCCAGCCGCCCTTCAAAGTGGCCAGCAGCTGCTCCGCCTCGTCCAGCGCGGCGATGTCCAGCTCCACGCTGGCCTGGTACAGGCGATGCGCGCAGTAGTCGTACAAGCGCGCCAGATTGGCCACCACCTCGCCGCCGGATTCGAAATCCAGCGCGCTGGACAGGCCATTCAGGATGTTGATGCACTTGCTGATGCTCTCGCCCTTCTGCTCGTAGCGGCGCTGTTGCAGATGGCCGCGCGCGCGCGCGATCTCCTCCAGCAGGCCGTCGAACAGAACCAGCACCAGTTCCACCTGGCTGGCGGCGTGGGTCTGCGACTCCAGATTCACCGCGTGATAGTTGCGGTAGGCTTCGTAATCCACGATCTCGATCCCGTCTTCTTCAAATCAGTTGAAATTGAGCATGCCCAGCGTCTGCTTCATCTGGTCCTGCATGTTCTGCAATTGGGTGAACTGGGCCAGATAGCGCTGGTACAACTGTTGGTATTGCTGCTGCAGCGCGTCCTGGCGGCGGCCCAGGTCTTTCTGCTCGCGGTCGCCGCTGTCGCGCCGCTGCTTGATCAGGCCGTTGCTGTAATTCAGCCACTTGTCCAGATAATCGCTGCTCTGCTTCAGCGCGCCGTTCTGGCCCGTCGCGTTGAAGTAGCGATCCAGCGCGTCCGGCGCAGCCTTCAGCGCGTCTCCCAGCTTCTTGCTGTCCAGCGTCAGCGTGCCGTCGCGGCTGGCGCTGATGCCCAGCTGGCCCAAAGTGACGCCGTCGTAAGACTGGCGCAGGATGGCGTTGAGCTGGCCCTTCAGCGCGCGCACGCTGGAGTCGTCGGCAAAGGCCGCGCCCGGCTTGCCGTTGGAACCCGGCTGCGACAGATCGGCTATCGCCTTGTAGATCTTGTTGTACGCATCGACGAAGGACTGCACATTGGCCGTGGTGTCGCTGTCGCTGCGGCTGATGGCCAGTTGCAGCGGCGGATCGCCGTCCTTGCTCAGCTTGTTGACTGTGAAGCTGACGCCCTCGATGTTGTCGAAAGTGTTCGAGCCCTGCTGCAAGCGCACCCCTGCAGTCTTGCCGCCCAGCCAGGCCACCGCGTCCTGGGCCTTGCTCAGCTCCTTGGGCGAAGACAGTCCGGCTTTCAGACCCGCATCGTTCACTTGGCCCAGGTCCAGCGAAATCGCGTTCTTTTCGCCGCTCTTGCCGGCAGACAGCACCAACTGGCTGCTGCCGTTGCTGTTCAGCACCATGGCGTTGACCTTGCCGGCATTGCCGTCGGCCCGGTTGATCGCCAGCGCCAATTCGCTCGGCGTGAGCTTGCCGTCGCCATCCTTGTCCGCGCCGTCCAGCGGCACGGTAAAGCTGTCGCCGCCGGCCAGCTTGATCGTGAGCTTATCTCCCGCTTTCGCGGCCGCGCCGGCCAAATCGCCCATCAGCAGTTGCTGAGCGCTGGCCAGCTGCTCGACAAACACGCTGTAATTGCCAGCCTGGGCATTGCCCTTGGCGCTGACCGTGGCCGCGCCGTCCGGCGTGGCGCTGGCGCTCATGGCCATCAGACTCTTCTTGCCGCTCAGCGTAGTGAGGCTGCTCTTGTAATCCTGCAGCGCCTTCTGCAGCTGGTTCAGCGCGTCGCTGCGCGCCTTGGAAGCCTTGTTCTGGCTGTCCAGCGCGTTCTGCAAATTGCCTAGGCTGTTTTTGGCCAGATTGTCCGCCCAGGTGCTGGGCGGCATCGCGTTGAAGTCAATCGCCATCGCTATCCCTTTCGTCCGCTAATCAATGGTCTGCACCATTGAAGTGGCGACCGCCGCGGGCCCAGACTGAAATGCCGTGAATATTCACCATGCGCCGCGCCCTCTCCGCCAGGCTTGGCCAGCGGTTTCATCCGTCCGTTTCTGCTCGGCCCGCTGCATCTGATGCCGCCAGTCCAGCGCAAGCGCTTCGCGCAATTGCCGCACCTGCTCCTCGCGCCGGCGCGCCGCTTCCAGCCGCCCGCGGCTGACTTCGGCATCGGCCTCCGCCAGCCGCAAATCCTGCTGCTGTGTCTGCTTCAGCCCGGCCAGATGGCTTTTGTAGCCGGCGCAGTTCATCGCCAGCGCCGGATGCCCGGCGGCGGCAGTGGCGCCGCTGGCTGTGTTCAGTTGCTCCAGACGTTCGATATTGCGTCGATAGCGCTCCTGCAGCCGGCGCTTGGCGGCCAGCTCGGTCTCCAGCTTTTCGCCATCGCGGCGGCGCAGCGTCAGCAACAGGTCCAATTGGCGGATCGGCGGATTCATGCGCGGGCAAGCTCCTGCAGTTGATGGCGCGTATCGGCAAACGGCGCGGCGTCATCCGCGCTTTGACGCAGCAGCGCCTCGATGCGCGGCTGCAGCCGCAAGGCGCGGTCGGTGGCGGCGTCCGCGCCGGGCACATACGCGCCCAGCGGCAGCAGGCCGCGCACTTCCTGGTAGCGGCTCCAGGCCGCGCGCACGTCGCGCGCGGCGGCGGCGTGTTCTTCATCGACCAGCTGGCTCATGCAACGGCTGACCGAACGCGAAACATCGATGGCCGGGTAGTGGCCGCGCTCGGCCAGCTCCCGGCTCAGCACGATGTGGCCGTCCAGAATCGCGCGCGCGGTGTCCACCACCGGATCTTGCTGGTCGTCGCCCTCCGCCAGCACGGTATAGATGGCGCTCATGCTGCCCTCGCCGCCTTCGCCGTTGCCGGCGCTCTCGGCCAGGCTGGGCAGCAGGCCGAACACCGATGGCGGATAGCCGCGCGTGGCCGGCGGCTCGCCCAGCGCCAGCGCCACTTCGCGTTGCGCCATGGCATAGCGGGTCAGCGAATCCACCAGCAACAGCACGTTGCGGCCGCGGTCGCGGAAGTGCGCGGCGATGGTGTGGGTCAGCTCGGTCGCCTTCAGCCGCATCAACGGGGATTCATCGGCCGGGGCCACCACCAGCACCGCCTTGGCCATCCCTGCCGGCCCCAGCGCATGCTCGACAAACTCGCGCACCTCGCGGCCGCGTTCGCCGATCAGGCCCACGACGACAACCTCGGCCTCGGTATGGCGGGTGATCATGCCCAAGAGCACGCTCTTGCCCACGCCGGAGCCGGCGAACAGGCCGACGCGCTGGCCGCGTCCCATGGTCAGCAGGCCATTGATGGCGCGCACGCCGACATCCAGCGGCCTATCCACCGGCTTTTTCTTCAAGGGATTGATCTGCGGCGGATGGGCGGCCAGCGGCGCGTCGCCGCCCAGGCGGCCCTTGTCGTCCAGCGGTTCGCCAAGGCCATTGACGATGCGGCCCAGCCAACCATCGCCTATCATCAGGCCGCTGCTGTCCGGCGCCGGCAATACGCGCGCGCCGGTGGTCAGCCCCACCGGCTTCTTGAACGGCATCAGGAAGGAGACTTCGCGGCGGAAGCCCACCACCTGCGCCTGCAACCAGCCGCCGCCGGCGGTTTCCACCAGGCAGCGCTGGCCGGTATGCAGCGGGCAGCCCACGCTTTCCAGCAGCAGGCCATTCACCCCCACCAGCTTGCCGCTAACGGTGGCGACCGGCGTTTCCGGCACGGATAGCTGGCTCAGCGCCTGGCGCAGCATCGCTTAGCCCTCTTCCGCCATGAGCTGCTCGCGCAGGCTGGCCACGCAATGCTCCAGCCGCTGCTGGCAGCCGGCGTCCGCCTCGAATTCGACGCCGCGCACGCGGCATTCGCCCGGCGCCAGCGCCGGATCGGCGGACAATTTCCAGCGCGCGGCCCGCTC